>DASQDN010000289.1:0-2910 GCA_035634155.1 Bryobacteraceae bacterium
TGGGACTGATGTCTTTGATCAGGGTTGTTAGTGGAGCGACAATCGGGATACCCTTGACGCGTATTTGAACCGGAACTCTTCTCGGGTATTGCGAAGCGGCAACTCCCGAGGGAATCACGAAGTTGACCTGCGTCTTGGAGACGAAGTAAATTCCGGCCGCAAGTCCGTCTATAGCGACTTCAACGCCGCCGAGCAGATTCGGAAGGGGTTCTGAAGCGGCGGTAGCAGCGGTCGCTTCAGAGAAATCTCCGAAGGCCACAGCCAACGAGTTCGGCGCCAACGCGCGGCCTTCTTGAAACGCGGCATTCACAATCACTTGAGAGTACGAGGTGCCGGCCAGAAGGAGGGCTAAAGAAATCAGGCTGAAGTACTTCACCGCGCACCGCCTTCCACCCGGGTCAGCGTTACGACGATGCGGGAGTAGTAAAGCTGGTTGAGGCCCTCATAACCGGAGTCGGCTCCTACGAACAACCACAGCCAACCGAAGCTCGAAGCCCTCACACGTTGCGTGTGCTTCTGGCGCCGTTCCGCGAGCACGAACCGCGCCTTTTCCGGATCGCATTCGTCGTTGATTACCCCGATGTGACCGGCCACCGTGGCGTCTCGCCCACCTTCCGCCTGGTTGCCCTTGTCCAGATTGAACGTGAGTTTCTCTCCAACGAGGGTCGCGACCGGTTCAGTAGCGCTGGCGCCTACCTTCAAGTAGACATCGAGGCCGGGCGCGCCTC
The DNA here is from genome assembly GCA_035634155.1 of Bryobacteraceae bacterium. GTDB lineage: Bacteria > Acidobacteriota > Terriglobia > Bryobacterales > Bryobacteraceae > DASQDN01. The sequence goes on from DASQDN010000289.1 coordinate 729, forward strand.
CCAAGCCGGCGCATTCTGTAGATGCGTTCGACGCGAACTCCACCAGAAAGCTAACTTCGTAAATCGCGTTTGGCTCGATACCGTCGTCGGGCGTGATTGGCTTTTTCAGGAATGAGAACAAGTCATCCGAATCGTTCACGGCCTGCAAATAGAATGCCCGCCGCGAAGCATCGATGTACGGTGGAAGCGTCCGAATCTCGGCGATCCGATGCGGCACGCTGTTGATCAAGTTGTAGTCTGTAAATGCCGCCAGCCAATTGGCGGAGTCACGCGAGAAGTCATCCGCAATCTGGATGAATTTCTGCGGCTCCCGCTGCGCATAAGCTGACGGAGCTAAGAGGGCGCTCGCCAAACCAAGCGCCACGTTAACGCAATACGCGAGTCGTGTAGTTGTAATAGTAAATCCTTGTGATCGAGATCTCCGGGGATAGAGGGCGAGGCTTCTCATGCGTTCATCTGCGCCGCAGAGAAGGCCTCGCCATACGTCCAGATCGCGGCTCCCAGCAAGACAAGATCCTTGATCAAAAACTGACCGACCGAAGCGGACAGCGCCGGAAACCCGCCCAGGCTTGACTCCCATCCAGGCGCAGAGAAAAGGAATGATAAGGTGGTCACGAACATGAATACGGCTCCGGCGCTTCCTATTGCCGAGGCCCACGGGAACCATGGGCGCAGACCGATCAGAAGTGCGATAGCGATCTCGACCACGCCCAAGCTAGTAGAGAATTGTTGAACGGAAAGAGCGCTGTAAATCCAACCCATCAGCGGGCTGGTCGCAACCAGAGGTTGAATGCCGACCGCCTCGTAATTCGTGAACTTCATCATCCCAATCCACAAGATGATTAGTGCCAGCCCGTATCGGAGCACGCGGCTACCGAAGGCCTGTGCCAACGCTCCGGATGATTGAGGGGACGAAGTAGCCCGATGGATGTTCTGGGGGCGGTTCGCGATTGGGTCGCGCGAGGTGGCGCTCGCCACGGGTGACTGTTGCGGGTGCGATCTGGTCATGTTCATGATCAATCTCCTTGATTGAGGTTCGGCCGCTGGACGTGAATGCAAACGCCACGCCAACTCGGCATCCGCTCCCATCCATTCGGAATGGGCATGATCACAGCCGTCCAGCGTCCCAGGCACATGCAACTGTCGACAATTGGTGTCGTAACCGGCTCGACCGTGCGAGCACCCAGCCCGCGCACTCGGCGTTAGAACCCGATGTGTGCAGTGCGAAGATCCTTGATTAAAGGAAATGCCCGCTCCCCGCTTCCCATGGGGCTGCGTCTGCGCTGACAAGAAAGAATGCCGAGTTGCGTAGAAGCCCCTCTTAGAGTGCGGAAGTGCCCGGCAATGATTGCCTCCCGCCGCCCCGCACGTCGGAGCAACTCTCCTATTGGGCGCCTGAAATGCGTTGCATGTGTGCGCAGAACCGCAACGCGACTGAGCGTGCGTCGCTGCGATGGTCACACGCCGCTCGCGGCCGCACAACTCATGCGCCAGTATTTGCAAGGGAGAATTCATGCGACTTTTGATCTATGTTTCGATGCTGCTATTTGAAGATGTGCTGACCGGAAAGGTCGTGGAGGAGCAAGACGTAAAAGAACGACCTGAACACGCGAGTGTTGCCGCCGTTCACGAGCGAGGGCAGAGGACTGGAGCCAAACGAGAGGTGCGCCCGTCAAAGCGCTCCCGCATAAGTGGAGCGGCGAAGGGTGCCGTGCGCGCCGCCGGGTGGCTGCTGAACGCGGACCAGTCTACACCTGACGTTCAGAGCGACTCACAGAGAACCACAAGTCGTCAGGCGAAAAGGCGGTGAGTTGCCCGGGCACGCTTGTATACGAAGGTTGCTATGTTATAGCACCCCGGCGGGACATCGATACAGTCTTCTCGACCTGCGTTCGTGCAAGCGCGTCGTGCCTGCGTCGAACGCCGATGAGTCGAGACGGCCGTTTGACACAGAGACCAACCGCCTTCGCCAACTCCTTGACCTATCGAGCGATTTTGGCTGGTACTCAAGTTGCTGTGTGTTGAGTGTTCGAGTCCGAAGAAGGTAAAGGAGAAAACGATGAGACATCGCAACACTTTGATGTTTGTCTACGTGCTTGTGGTCGTGCTCGGAGCGGCGGCTACGCTCGTTGCGGATGGCGGTAAACGAGAGAGGAAGCTCTTCGAAGGCAAACTCCCGAAC
>DASQDN010000290.1:0-4918 GCA_035634155.1 Bryobacteraceae bacterium
GGCGCAGTTTTATGCGCGACCGGCGGGGGCCCGGATGCAGATTCTGGTTCGAGTTCCGCTTGCTGCCATGCGGGACGTTGAGTTTCCTGAGACGCCGGAAGGATATCTCGACGTCGAGAGACTGGCTCCGCTGCTGCCGGATGCCGCGACGCTGTGGATTGCGCAGTTCGTGTCGTTGTACGACGGCGATGCGGATCTGGGCAGGCCGCGTGTGGAGGCAACACAGATCTCGCTGCCATCCACGCGCGCGTTCGCGGGCTCGTTCGATGAGGCGTTGAAGCACGTAACCGGGCCCCGGCTGCCAAATGCGGCGAACGTGTCGTGGAACCAGGTGATGCTCGATGTGCTGCTGGAGTGGCCGGTGAAGCCGGAGGCTCGGGAGTGGCGGATACACAGCCGGCTGGCGCAGTTGGCGGCTCGGGTGCTAACGGTCTTGCGGTTTGTGGATTCCGAGGGTCAGGTGCGTGTGTACCAGTTCTCCGGGGATCCGGGGAGAATCGCACTTGATCCGAGCTGGTCGGACTCGGCCGCGCTGTTTGTGAAGCTTGGTTTCGGTCACATCCTGGACGGCATCGATCATCTGCTCTTTCTGTTGTGCCTGGTGATTCCGTGTCGTCGTGTAGGACGCCTGCTGGTGGTGGTGACGGCGTTTACCATCGCTCACTCAGTGACGCTGATGATGTCGGCTTTGCAACTCGCGCCGACGGGGTTGTGGTTCCCGCCCCTAGTGGAGATGCTGATTGCGGCCTCCATTGTTTATATGGCGGTGGAAAACATTGTAGTCGGAGACGGGGGCACGCACCGGCGATGGATGGTCGCGTTCGGATTCGGGCTGGTGCATGGATTCGGGTTCTCGTTTGCCTTGCAGGAGTCGCTGCAGTTCGCCGGCCGGAATCTCCTGTCCGCCCTGTTGGCGTTCAATGTCGGCGTGGAGTTGGGGCAGATTTTTGCGCTCGCGTTGATGACGCCGTTGGTCGTGCTGCTCTTTCGTTATGCAGTGGCTGAGCGTCTTGGCGTGATTGTGCTGTCGGCATTTGTGGCCCATACGGGCTGGCACTGGCTTGCCGAGCGTTGGGAGCAGTTCCGGCGATTCGAGATCGCGTGGCCGTCGCCAAGGGCAGTGGTGGTCAGTCTGCGATGGCTGGTGCTGATCCTGGTGATTGGCTTCTTCTATAAGGTTGCGGTGGGCTGGTGGACGCGAAAGGCTGCGGAGGAGAGGGTGTGAACGGCCTCGCAGTTTCTTCATGACAGGGTTTATACCTAAGCGCGGCATAAATAACTACTTACGGTCCTCCATTCGGTTTTAGTTCTCGCGGATTTACTTCCAATCCGTGATCGGTGCTAGGAAGGCTGGTTAACCTGTTGCCGTGAGGAGGTTTGGCTCCACTGAGGAGCGCGACTGCGGCTAGATGGGTAGGGGAAATCCGGTGCTTTCACACACCTACGTATGACCACAAATCGCTCCAGTATTAGAGCCGCAGACTAATAGACGGTACTGCCGATTCAGAGTAGGCTTTCTCAAGAGGTGACGTATGTGGACTGCGAGTTCGCGCATTACCCGTCGTGAGGCCGGCTTCACACTGATCGCCACGGCACTTTGCCTGGCCGCGTTGTTAGGTCTGCTTGCGCTGGCCGTCGACTTAGGGCGGTTGTACATAACAAAGACGGAGGCTCAAGCCTTCGCGGATGCCGCGGCGCTAACGGCTGTGAAGGAGTTGAACGGAAAATCGTCAGGCATCAGCTCAGCCATAACGAAGTTCGAGGCTCTGCGGACGGTGAACAAGTGGAATATGGGGACTTCGGCGTTCACGAGCACCGATACAAGACTGGAGTTCTCGAAGACGGCGCTTGGTCCGTGGACTCAAGCGGGTCCGCAGGACGCGCTGTACGCGCGGGTAACAGCCACACCAACGTTAGGACTGACGCTGATGACGATCGTGAATGGGCCTCGCGAGCGCGCCGTGGCGGCGCGGAGCGTGGCGGGCGTGGTGCCGGCAACGTTCAAGCGAGGAGGATACCTGCCGTTCCGCGTCGTGGCGCATACGATGACGGGCGATCCGAACTTCGGGTTGACGATCGGACAGGAGTACACGATTCGCTGGCCGGGCAATCCCAGAGTCGGCCAATCGTGCAAGGGTGATGATGCGCAAGCCTGGATCGATAATGCCGGCCAGGATCAGGGGAATAGTGTACGTGGGTACTTCGAGCTGTCCTCAGCGTCGGCGATTCGCGCCGCGATCCTTGGGCAGCGGCAGTTGGTCCCGCTTAACCTGGGCGACGTTCTGCGGTTGACGAGCGGAAACAAGAACACGGAAAGAGACGCGCTGAGGGCGCTGGCGAATCGGGACACGGATACGACTACTTATCGCGATCGAAGCTCCTATACGCTCACGCCTGGGGTCCGGCCGCCCTATTCGGGAAATGGCAACCGGTTGGTGATTCTGCCGATCAGCGCGAATGCCACGGGAGTGCCGGGGGCGAGTCCTTCGATCGCGGGAAATTCGGTGCTCGCATTTGGTACTTTCCTGATTCCGCTGGAGTACGACAATCAGGGCAACGATCCGTGGTGTGCGGTGTACATGGGCGCCAAGAGCATGGGTTCTGAAGATCTCGTACCTATGCAGCTTGCGGGGGCATTCGTAACGAGGCTTGTGCAATGAAGAACTCCCGGCGTCAGTCCGGGAAGCGTTCCCGGAGTACGACCCAGAGCGGGAATGTATTGCTGGAGTTTGCGTTGTCAGCCCTGCTTCTGACCAGCGTGTTCACTGGCACGTTCCAGTTCGGATATACGTTCTACGTGTACAACAAACTGGTGACCGCGGTGAGCGCGGCGGGCCGATACGGGTCGCTGCACCCACTGACGAACAGCAACAACACGGCCGTTCCGACAAGCTTCGCCAATGACGTAAAGAACATGGCGGTCTATGGAACTCCGACGCCGGTCTCTGGTTCCAGGCCGGTGGCGCCGGGGCTAACGACGGCGAACATCGACGTCGTGGTGAACTTCGCGGCGTCCGGAACGGGATTTCGGCCGACGGAAGTACGGGTGAAGGTGGTGAATTATCAGATGAATGCCATCTTCCGCACGTTTAGCTTTTCGAATCGGCCATCGATCACGATTCCGTACTTCGGCTCGTATTGTCCGGATCCGACGGTGTGCTCATGAGCCGGCGACGCGCACAGATGCAAGGCGGGCACGCCCTTTTGGAGGGCGCCCTGATCCTTACGGTGTTCGTCGGATTTTGCTTGGGCACGATGGATTTCGCGCAGTTCCTGTATTTCCATCAGAGTTTAGTGGAGCGAGCCCGAGTGGCGGCGCGGTATGCGGCGGTTCATCCTTCTGACACCGTTGGTACCAAGAACATGGCTATTTATAACAGCGCGGCGGGTGGGGTCAATCCGCTGCTTCCGGGGCTGACGGCGGATCAAGTGGCGGTGGAAAGCCTGGGGTCGGGAACAGATGCGCGCGTGTCCGTGACGATTACCGGCTATCAGGTGCGCTTTTTCTCGATGGGCATCGCAGGAAACCGATCAACCGCGCCGGTTTCGGTGACCATGGCATCGGAGGCGCCTTGATCGAGGCGCCTAGGTTGAATTAGCAGTTCCTCCTCAACTACTCCTTCAGAGAGTTTCGTGAATCGTGCTGAACTAACCCAACGCGACGCATATTGGCTCCCGTGATACAGCTGTTGATCTCGTTGAGGGCGATGCCGGCGCGGCTGATCTTTTCCGAAATTATCCTCAAATCCCCGCGCGTTCTACCGATGAGCGGCTTGTGCGCGCTCCTCTCCCTTACATTCGAGCCGGTACACGGAACGCGCGCCTACTAGCCTTGGCAGCGGCGGCGCTGCTGCTGACGCTGGGAGGCGCGCTATTCTGCCGGCCGGCGAAGCACACCCAACGGGTGTTTCGCATCGGAATGAACAACTTGCAGCCTTGGATCCAGGCTGATGCCAACGGCAAAGCCTCGGGACTAGTGGTGGATCTGTTGAGCGAAGCCGCGCGTCGCACCGGGATCCGGCTCGAATGGTCGTTGGTGGAGGGTTCTTCTCCCGGCGAGGCTTTCGCCGAGGGGCGAGTTGACATGTGGCCGGTGGTGGGCGTCCTCGAAGAGCGTCGCAAAATGTTTCATCTCACCGAGCCATGGTTGACGAGTTCGTTCGCATTAGTGTCCCGCGAGGAGTCGCCCGCGTTGACGCCGTCCGATGTTCGGGGTCGGACCGTCGCCGTCACGGGAGTGCCCATCAGTATGAAGCTTGCGCGGGAGTTCATCGGCACAGCGGATTTAAATCGTGTCCGCGGGCGCAAGAAGGTGCTGACGGAGGTTTGCGAGGGGAAAGCTTATGCGGGATTTGAAGAGGCGTCGTATCTGCACAGCATGCTGATGAAACGCCCGGAGCCTTGCTTCGGAGTGCCGCTTGCCGTGCATCTGGTCCGTGGCGCTGCGTCGTCGGTGGCGATCGCATCACGTCGGGAGGCAGCCGAGACAGCCGATACGCTTCGTTCGGCACTCGATGACATGGCGGCCGACGGGGCAATGGGCGCGGTTCTGGATCGGTGGGCGCCGTTCTCCGCGACTGAGATCCGATCGATGTTTGCACTGCGAGAGTTGCACGAGCGCCGTAGCCGGTTGCAATGGGGTATCGGAATCTCGCTCGGGATTGCGTGTCTGTTGGGATGGCAGATGCGACGCGCGACTTTGGCGGCGCAACGCGAACGCCTTGCCAACAGCGCGAAATCCGAGTTCCTGGCGAATATGAGTCACGAGATTCGGACGCCGATGAATGGGGTTCTGGGGATGATTGATCTGGTGCTGTCGCGCCCGATCAACGAAGAAAGCCGCGCCGACCTGATGGTCGTTCGTGAATCGGGAGCAGCGCTGCTGGCCATTCTCACGGATATTCTGGATCTGGCAAAG
>DASQDN010000291.1:0-2455 GCA_035634155.1 Bryobacteraceae bacterium
GTATTCGGCAACTGCACCACATGGAGCCAGAACTTCGTCACTTCTTGCACCACATGGAAGTAATCACTGAGATCCGAAGGCTTCTGCAGGTATGCATTTGCCCGGTGTTGGTAGGCCTTCTGCACATCGGCGCGCGAGTCTGAACTGGTGAGCATGATCACGGGAATGCGCATCAAATCCGGCGAACCCTTTACGGCATCGAGCACACCGTAGCCATCCACCTTTGGAAGGTTGATGTCGAGCAGGATCAGGTCCGGACGCGGTTTGTTGGCATGATCGGATCGCCTGTAAACGAAATCCAGGGCCTCTGCTCCGTCCGCCGCCGTGTGGAGTTCATGGGAATCTTGCGACTCGCTGAAAGCTTCCTTCAGCAGACGTACATCGGCGGGATTGTCTTCCACCAACAGAACTCTACACGGCCGCTTACAAAGCATATCTCTACCACGAGTCTACAAGTGACTCTGACGCGACCTGCAATGAATGAGTTCCGCGCTGTTACACTCTGCCGTATGGCAGTACTCGACTGGCTGCTCGATTCAGACCCGGCCATTCGTTGGCAGGTGATGCGGGATCTCTTCAACGCGCCGGCCGAGATTGTCGCAGCGGAGCGCGCCCGCATTGCCACAGAGGGTTGGGGCGCGCGTCTACTGGCCTTGCAGGGCGAAGATGGCCAGTGGGCGGGAGGCGCATGCTTTCCGGCGCAGAGCGTTAACTGGCGCCAAGAAGGCGGCCAACCCTGGACCGCCACATTGCCGACACTTCATCTCCTGCATGACTTCGGAATCGACCCGTGCTGTTCGCAGGCGCGCCGCGCGTTGGAGCTAGTCAGATGGAACTGCAAATGGGAACACGCCCGGCAGCCGTTCTTTAGCGGCGAGGTGGAGCCCTGCATCAACGGGAGGACCGTCACATTAGGTGTCTACTTCCATCAAGATGTGGAAGGCATCGTCGCCCGGCTGCTCGACGACCAGCTTGAGGACGGCGGATGGAACTGCGAGGCGGAGAACGGATCTGTCCGGTCCTCGTTTGCCAGTACGATCAACGTGCTGGAAGGTCTACTCGCGCAGGAGCGTGCGACCGGCGGCTCTCCGGAATCCATTGCCGCTCGGCGGCGAGGCGAGGAGTACCTGCTGGAGCGGAATCTATTTCGACGGAAGAGCACTGGTGAGATCGTCAACCCGGCTTGGCTCCAGTTCTCATTTCCCACGCGCTGGCGCTATGATGCGCTGCGCGCTTTGGAGTACTTTGCCGGCGCGGGAGATTTGCCCGATGGACGAGTGTCCGAAGCGGTCGATCTGCTTCGATCCAAGCAGCAGTCGGACGGGAGTTGGCTGTTGGAGAACACGCATCCGGGCGCGGTTCATTTTGGGCTTGAGGACGGCGACGGTCGGCCGAGCCGGTGGAATACACTGCGAGCGCTTCGAGTGCTCCAGTGGTGTGGTGACTTATGAGAATTCCTCGCGGGTATGCGACGGCAAGCCGTCGATGGATGCTTCTGGTTGCCATGAGTCTAGCTGCCGGATGTACGGCGACTTCCGTCACGCCCGCTCAGCCGCCGGACCGCTCCTCAGCCGCGTGGCCCTATGCCTTCAAACCGATGGCAGATGGTAAGCGGTGGATAACGACCAATCTAAACATCAAGACAGAGGACTCCTACTGCTACGCGGATGTCCATCGAAACTGCCAGCAGTACGGCCGGCTTTACACTTGGGCGTCTGCACAGCGAGCGTGTCAATCGCTCGGAAATGAATGGCGGCTGCCGACGGATGGCGAGTGGAGAGAACTCGCGAAACGGCACGGCGGCGTCAGCGAGGATGCGGCGGATAAAGGCAAGACGGCGTACCGGGCGCTGTTGATTGGCGGAGAATCAGGATTCAATGCTGTGCTCGGGGGCGGCCGCGAGCCTGGGGGTGATTATGCTCGGGGCGATGCGCATGGATTCTACTGGACTGCAACCGAGGATGGCGGCGGCCACGCATGGTTCTATAACTTCGGGAAGGGTGGACTTGCTGTTCATCGGCAGGCGAAGGGCGAAAAAGAACGCGCCTTCTCGGTTCGTTGCGTATCTCCGTAATAGCTCGTGAAGAGATCGCTTCACGCCGGCTGCGGTTCGGCTATCAGCAGTGAGAAATATGCGCGCAGTTGCGCTACGGCCTGATCGAACGGGGCGATCGAGCGGCATGATCGCGACAGCATCACCCCGCCTTCCATCGTCACCAGGACGAAGGTCGCGAGAGCATCCTGATCGGTGTCCGATCGGAGTCGCGGCGCCGCGCAGGCCAGACATTCCCGAATAGCGGCAACCCAGCCATTGAAATTCTCGGCGATCAGGTCGTGCGCGGGTCGGTTCTCGGGGTCGACTTCGAGGGCCAGGCGGCCCAGCGGGCAGCCGTAGTGATAATTCGTTTCAAGGATCCGTGCGCGGTAGCCGGCGAGGACCGCAAAGATGCGCTCC
>DASQDN010000292.1:0-3176 GCA_035634155.1 Bryobacteraceae bacterium
GAAGCGTACCCTCAATGTTCAGTTTGCCGGAAATAGGACTGATCCAGCGCCGGACTACTGCCTGGTCCATTTGTTCTCCCGGTTCCCCGCCGGTCGGGGTCAAGGTCGCTTTCCCGAAGCGGGCCGCCGGTATGGAGGGGCCGCCCTGCCAACGGTCCTGTGTGAAGATCGGAAACGCCGCGAAAGAGTCCACGCGCGCTGCCTCCGCCCGGTAGGATGCGACTCCGTAGTGCCAAGCGGAAGGCGACGGAGGGGGCGCGTTAGCCTCACCGGGTTTTCCAACGAAGGCGAGTCCGGCCTTGAGTTCACGCGGCTCAGGATCACGTCCAAACAAAAGCCGATACATTTGTTGAATTCGCTTCTGGTCGGATTCCGCCGATGCGACTTCGGGACGCGCCGCTGTGTGACCCGCTTGTTCCACGACAAACGGGCTATTCAGGAAGAAGAGCGCCTGCTGAGGAACAGTGGTCACAAAACGAAGGGGCGCGTGTTGATCGGGAGAAGCGAAGTCGAAGGAGCTGAGGAATCCGGGAAGGCGTCCACGCTCAATGAAGCCGTAGACAGAGCGGCGAGGCACCGAGGGCTGAGCGGTGAGTGAGAACGGAACTCCGCCTGATTTCAGGTCGAGGCGACCCGCGGCTTTCAGCATTGCGTCCCGCAAGCTCTCAATATCCAAGCGGCGCCGGTTCATTCTCCACAACAACAGATTTTCGGGATCTACGCCGCGAGCGACGCTGTTGTCATCGCTTGCCTGCGTATAGACAGCCGAGGTCATGATGAGCCGGTGCAAAGCCTTCAATGACCAGCCGGACTCGATCAGTTTGACGGCGAGATAGTCGAGGAGTTCCGGGTGGGTGGGCTTATCGCCACGGAACCCGAAGTCACTGGGAGTGCGAACGAGGCCGAAGCCAAAGTGGTGCATCCAGACACGATTGACGACCGTACGCGCGGTGAGTGGATTATCGGGACTGATGATGGCCCGCGCCAAATCCAAACGCTCATCGTCGGCGCGGAACACCTGCTTGTCGTCGCCGCCAAGGCAGGAGAGGAAGTGCGGCGGGGTCAGAGCGCCGGGATTACTCGGGTTGCCCCGAACAAACACACGGGCGGCCACGGGTTCAGGAACGTTCTCCACGGCCATGGCTCGCGGCGGCGCTCCGTCGTAAGCGGCATGTGCCAGCGCTGTGTTGTATCGGACTCGAATCGCGCGTGTGTTGTTGCTGTCACCTTCGGTGTAGATTAGCGGGAATTCTTCAACCGGGATGTCGACCGGAGAAGCGGGGCCACGCAGGACCGCACGAAGTTGGTGGATGTCGGCGGAGGCGGAAGGCTGCTCCACGTCATGCTGTGCTAGAAGGTCCGCGTACGCCGAGGCCAGTTCTCGCAAAGTGGTGGCATTTCGTTTTTTGAGTTCCGCGTGGACGATGCGGTTGCCTTGAACGGAGGCGAGGATAGCCGGCCATTTTGCGGCGAACTCAACCCCAGGGATTGCGACCGCGGCGTGCCACAGCCGGAACACTGGTTCGCCGGTACTTTTGGATTTAGCCAGATATTGCCGCCAACGGTTTAAGACATGCTGGTTCAGTTGCCGTTCGCGTATGAGTTCTTCGACCTGAGGATTGCTAAGATACTCGGCGTCGTGAGCGGCCATCAGGTAGTCGGCTGTCTGCGATTTGAAGAACGCAACCATCTCGGCGTTTCTTCGGGCGCGATATTCCTTATCGGCCTGGTTGATGCGTTCGAGCCGCTGGGCATATGCGAGCTGCCGTGGAGAGGCCTTTGCAGCGGGAGCGAGTTCCGGTAACTCAGCAGGCTGGCGGATGTTGGCAAGTATCCCGTAGAGCGAGTAGTAATCCTTTGTCGGTATCGGATCGTACTTGTGATCGTGACAGCGCGCGCACGAGACGGTAAGGCCCATCATTCCGCGGGTTACCGCATCGATGCGATCGTCCACCGTTTCGGGATAGCTTTTCGGAAACTCGCGTCCGAGACTGAGAAACCCGAGAGCCGCAAGGTGCCTTCTTTCGAGGCCTTTGACGCGATCGGCTGCGAGTTGATACAGCAGAAAGCGATCATAAGGCAGGTCTTCGTTGAGAGCGTTGATGACCCAGTCGCGATAGGTGTAGGACCAGGGGTATCGCTGGCCCGCGTTGACAGAATCGTTCACCGAATCCGCGTAGCGCGCAACGTCGAGCCAATGCCTGGCCCATCGCTCGCCGTAGCGGGGCGATGCGAGTAAGCGGTCGATGAGGCGCCGCCAGGAATCCGGCGCTGTGTCCTTCACGAAGCCTTCGATCTCTTCCGCGGTAGGCGGGAGTCCAGTGAGGTCATAATATGCGCGGCGAATCAGCGTTCGTTTGTCGGCTTGCGGAGAGGGCGACAGATTGCCGGCTTCGAGGCGACTCAAGATGAATCGATCGATGTCGGTGCGCGCCCAAGCGTTGTTGCGCGTGCCCGGCGGCGCCGGCCGAACCACTTTTTGCAGCGACCAGAGGACCGGCTTGCTGCCTTGCGCGGTTTCGGAAGGAGCTTCGGGCATGGACGCGCCAAGACGGATCCACTTCTCGAAATCGGAAATGATTTCGGGATCGAGGGGCTTGCCCGGCGGCATTTTCAACGCCGCATCTTGATGCCGCAAGGCGCGGACGAGAAGACTGCGGTCGGGATCGCCGGCTTGGAAAATCGGTCCGGAGTTGCCACCCTTGCGGATGCCGCCGACTGAATCCAGACGAAGCCCGCCCTGCGGCAATGCGGTGGAGGAGCCATGGCAGGCGTGGCACCTTGCGGCCAGCACCGGCCGGATCTTTTTTTCAAAATGTTCAAGCGAGGAATCCTGTCCCCACAGCGCGCAGGCGACGACTACGGGCAAGCTAAACGATTTGAGAAGTATGCGCATCCCTGAGAAGCAATTAAAGCAGAGTTTGGATGACGGTGTTCACGGGTCGCCGCATCGTTTCGATGGCGCGTCGAAGTTGCGCTGGTATTGCACGGCCATTCTACTGTTAGCGATGGAAACTTTCGGAGCTTCGGAGCCTCCTACCGTCCATAGGAGGCGTTTTGTTTACACGCATCAATCGGCTACAGATTGAATTGGAGAAACCATCGAAACCCGATCCGAACGGGGCCGCGGCGGTTCAGGAATTGCTTGGCGGCCGCTTCGGCGAGATGTCCACGTT
>DASQDN010000293.1:0-5811 GCA_035634155.1 Bryobacteraceae bacterium
GTCTTGTGCTCGTCGAAATACTTCTGGATGGCTGCATCGTCAATCTTGACGTTCTTCAACATGTCGGCATACGCCGCCCCGGCGATCAGGTTTTCTGCCTGGAACGCGATACGCGATTTCAGCGCGGGGTCCTGATCCAAACCGGCCTTCTTCGCGTGCTGCGAGAGCACCTTCAGGCGGACGATCTGTTCCGCCATCTGCCGCTTCATCGGGCCGCGCGCCTGAGCTCGCACCTGTTCTGGCAGTCCTTCGATATACGAGTCGAATTCCTTGGCTGTGATCTTTTCCGAACCGATGGTAAGGATAACTTTGTCCGGCGCGACGGAAGCCGCGGCGGCCGGGGGACTGGACGGGGGAGCCGCCGGCGCGCCAGGTGAAGGAGCTGTGCCCTGCGCAAAAAGCATGCCGGCCGAAACGGACGCTGACAAAATGAACTGCTTCATTACTGCCATTGTCGCATCGGTTTGGACCTTATCCCGTAAAATAAGGATTCGGCATGCGGATCGCCCTCGGACAAATCAATACGACCGTAGGCGACCTCCGCGGGAATGTTGACCGCATGATTGAGGCCTCGCGCACCGCCGTTAAACGCGGCGCAACCGTCGTGGTCTTTCCCGAGTTGTCCGTCACCGGCTACCCTCCACGGGACTTTGTCGAAAAGGACAGCTTCATCGATCGCACCGAAGAGGAACTGGACCGCTTCGCGGCCGAAACGGCGAAGCTCGATGCGACCCTGGTCTGCGGCTACGTGGGACGCGCTGCCGGCGAGGCTGGGAAAAAGGCTACCAACAGCGCGGCGCTTGTGGAGCGCGGATCTGTCGTCTTCCGCCAGCATAAGATGCTGCTGCCCACCTACGATGTCTTCGACGAGGCGCGCTGGTTTGTTCCGGCAACCGAGCAGTTTCTGTTCCCGGTTCGTGGGCGCCGGGCGGCGGTCACCATCTGCGAAGACGCGTGGAATGATAAGCAGTTCTGGGAAGATCGCCGGCTTTACCTGCGTGATCCCGTGGAGGAACTCGCGCAGTCGGGCGCCGAGGTGCTGCTTAGCTTGAACGCGTCGCCCTACAACATCGGCAAGCGCGAATTGCGCCGTCAGATGTTTGCCCGCGCCGCCCAGCGCTACAACATCCCCGTGGTTTACGTGAATCAGGTTGGCGGAAACGATCAGCTTGTATTCGACGGCAGTAGCTTCGCCATGGACGCGAAGGGTCTCGTCATCGCATCGGCGGCGTCCTTCGACGAGGACTTGGTGCTGGTGGATGTCGACTCCGGGGCCGGCGACCAGAACGAAAGCTTCGGCGAAGAATGCGAGGCGGTGTATCAGGCTCTCGTCGTGGGAACGCGCGATTACATCCACAAGTGCGGCTTCCGTAAAGTGCTGATCGGACTCAGCGGCGGCATCGATTCTTCCTTAACGGCGGCAATTGCGGTGGAGGCCGTCGGCGCGGAGAATGTCACCGGCGTGGGCATGCCGGGCCCGTACTCGTCCGACCACAGCGTGTCCGACGCCCGCCAAATGGCGGAGCGCCTCGGCATTTACTTCGAGCTTGTCTCCATCGGCCCCATGTACGAGCAGTTTCTGGAAGCGCTGGCGCCGGTGTTCCGGGGCGCCAAGCCGGATGTGACCGAGGAGAACCTGCAATCGCGCGTTCGCGGAGTAACGCTGATGGCGCTGTCGAATAAGACCGGCGCATTGGTGCTCACTACCGGCAACAAGAGCGAACTGGCGGTCGGGTACTGCACCCTGTACGGCGACATGTGCGGAGGACTGGCGGTGATCAGCGACGTTCCTAAGACGCTGGTGTACAAGCTGTCTCGCATCGCGAACCGCCGGCACAACAACGCCATCCCGGAGAATGTCTTCACCAAACCTCCTTCCGCCGAATTGCGCCCGGATCAGAAGGACTCGGACTCCTTGCCTGAATACGACGTGCTCGACCGTATCCTGAAGGCCTACGTGGAAGAATCGCAAAGCGCCCGCCAGATCGCGGCAGACGCGGGCCTGGATATTGCGCTGGTGCGAGACATTATCAATAAAGTGGACCGCAACGAATACAAGCGGCAACAGGCGGCGCCGGGCTTGAAAGTGACGACCAAGGCTTTCGGCATCGGTCGCCGCTTCCCCATCGCCCAGAGGTTTTCCGAATGAAGCTAACCGCGCTCGCGGTGATGGTTGCGGGATGGCTTGCGGTCACCGCGCAGACACCCGAGGACACGCTGCGAACCGGCTGGAAACTGCAGCCGGCCGGGCGGCAGATCGCGCTGGACACGTTTCCGATGTCCACC
This sequence comes from Bryobacteraceae bacterium, assembly GCA_035634155.1. GTDB lineage: Bacteria > Acidobacteriota > Terriglobia > Bryobacterales > Bryobacteraceae > DASQDN01. Next base: position 2,287 of record DASQDN010000293.1, read on the forward strand.
GCGGCGTCTAAGGATGGCAAGTATCTGCTGGTGCTGCACGGCGGCGTCAACCCTCCTTCGGTAGCGGTATTCGAGACGGCCGGTATGAAGGAAGTGGGTCGGACGCCAGTGGCCGACGCCTGGCTCGGACTTACGTTCTCCCCCGATGGTCGCAGCGTCTATGTTGGCGGCGGAGCAAGCGCCAATGTGTTCGCTTTCTCCTTTGCCGAGGGCCGGCTAAGCCCTGCACGCACTTTGCCCGTGATCCCGGAAGAGAAGCGCACGCCGAACGACTTCATCGGCGATGTGAAGCTTTCGCCCGACGGTCGCATGCTGTTTGCCGCCAGCCTGTACGACAACGCCGTCTATGTCATCAACCTGCAATCCGGCCGTGTGATCGAGCGCTTTCCGACTGGGCGCCGGCCGTATCGAATCCTGTTCCATCCCGACGGCAAGTCGTACTTCGTCTCCAGCTGGGCCGACGGTTCGGTTTATCACCACAATGCGCTAAATGGCGAAAGGCTCGGCGTGGTGCGACTCGGCCAGCATACGACGGACATGGTGTGGCGCGCACGCAAACCGGAGGAGAAAACGGAGGAGCAGGCGCGTTGGGCCGGACGCCTTTTCGTGACGGCCTCGAACACCAACACGGTGTTTGCCGTAGGTGTGTCGGAAAGCAAGGATCTGCAGCGAATTGAAGCCATCAACGTCGGCATGACGCCGATTCATCCGGCCGGTATGACGCCAAGCGCTTTGGCGCTGAGCGTGGATGAGTCGCGCATGTACGCGGTCTGCTCGGACGCCAACGTTGTCGCCGTGATCGACCTGACCCAATCCCCTAGTTCTCTGGAAGGCTTCGTTCCAGTGGGTCGGTATCCGACAGCAGCGAAAGTCTTGCCCGACGGCAGCTTGGTGGTTATGAACGGCAAGGGCGGATCCGCCTCCCTGATCGAATCCTTCGACGAGCCGATGCTTGCGCGCTACACGCGGACGGCGGTGGGCAACTCGCCTTATCGGGATGAACTGATGGATCGAGTGGCCATTCCGGCCGGTAACCCCATCCCGTTCACCCCGGGCGATCCGTCCCCCATTCAACATGTCGTTTACATCGTGAGGGAAAGCAGCGAGCCGCACGACAAGCTCGCAAGCGAGTTCGTGCGGTTGGACAGCTTCTTCCCCATCGGTGAATCGCGGGCCGAAGGATTCAACTGGGCTACTGCGGCGATTGCGTCGGACTACGTCCAGAAGCTTTCCCCAAGCACGAACGCCGGCCGCCGCAAGAAGTACGATTACGAGGGCGGCGAGGTGGCGGCGCTCCCGCCGGCTGGTTACCTTTGGTCAAATGCCGTATCTGCCGGCCTCGCCGTGCGCACGTACGGCTTCCCCGATCCCTCGCTGGTCAAGATCGCAGGCACGAACTTCCTCACGGACCTGGCGCAGTTCGAGCAAGGCGGAACCATGCCGCGCCTGACGATGATCCGCCTCGCCAACGATGCGGATGCGACCCTGGACCCTCTGGTGGAAGCGATATCGAAGGGCAAGTTTTGGCCGACGACCGCAATCTTTGTGGCCACGGCGTTTGCAGCGAGCGGTCCCGCGCCCGCCTACATCCTGTCTCCTTACACGCGGCGCAACGGAGCCGCCGACGCCAATATCTACAACACGGCGTCCGTGCTTCGTACCATGGAGTTGATCCTGGGAATGCGGCCCTTGACGGTGTTCGACGCGGCTGCCCGGCCCATGTGGAGCGCCTTCTCCCCGAAGCCAGACGTTCGTCCGTACTCCGCTGGATCGAACAACCGCTAAATGCCGCATATCAACATCTGCTTTCTTTGGCACATGCACCAGCCCTTTTATAAGGACCTGGTGAAGGGCGAGTACAAACTGCCGTGGACTCGCATGCATGCCTTGAAGGACTACTACGGCATGGTGAAGGTGCTGGAGGACTTCCCGCAGATCCACCAGACGTTCAACCTGGTGCCCTCCATGCTTGTGCAGATCGAGGAGTACGCGGGCGGCCAGGCGCTCGATCCCTTCCTGCGCATTGCGCTGAAACCCGCTGAGGATCTCACCGAACCCGAACAGGAGTTCATCCTGCAGTATTTCTTCCAAGCGAACCCATCGCGGATGATCTACCGCTATCCGCGCTACGGCGAGATCTTCGACCACTGGCTAGTTTCAGGCAGGAACCCGTCGCGCGCGATCAGGACTCTGAACCGGCAGGCGTTCCGCGATCTCCAGGTGCTGTCCCAGCTTGCATGGTTCGATGAGGAGTTTCAGGCCAACGACAAAGACATTGCGGGACTCGTCCAGAAGGGTCGCGATTTCAGCCTCGCCGACCAACAGATGCTCGGCCGGAAACAAATCGAAGCCATTGGGCACGTGATCCCCGTGTATCGGGAGTTTGCCCGCCGTGGCCAGATCGAAGTTTCCACCACGCCGTTTTATCACCCGATCCTACCGCTGCTCTGTGACACCCAGATCGCCGAGGTGGCGCATCCTTACGTGCCTTTACCGACGCGCTTCCGCCACCCGGAAGACGCTCGCCACCAGCTCGCCACAGCATGTAAGTATATGGACGACCGCATCGGCCTCCACCCGGCGGGTCTATGGCCGTCGGAAGGGTCGGTGTCGGACGAGGTATTGCATCTGGCTTCAGAAGCCGGGTTCCGCTGGTTCGCGACCGACAACGGCGTGCTCGGCCGCACTTTGCAGCGCGACCCGATTCCGGAAGTCACCTATCGGCCGTATCTATGGAAACAGGGCGAGCATGCCATGCACGGCATCTTCCGCGACCATTACCTGAGCGACCTGATCGGGTTCGTTTACGCAAGGATGGGCGCGGCCGAAGCCGCCACCCACTTCCTGGATCGCATTCGGGACAACTGCCGCCCGATCCTGCAAAGCGGTCGCGACGCGCTGGTGCCGATCATCCTTGATGGCGAGAACGCGTGGGAATACTACGAGCTCGGCGGGCGACCCTTTCTCCGGGAGCTGTATCAGCGAATCACCGACGATCCGTCCATGACGGCTACCACCGTATCGGAAGCCATTAACAGCATGGAATCTCAGGAGATCCACGGGATCTTCCCAGGGTCGTGGATCAACGCCAACTTCGATATCTGGATCGGCGCTGAGGAAGATAATAAGGCCTGGGAGTATCTGCTGCGTGCTCGGCAGACCTACGAACGCGTGCTCGCCTCGCCGGAAGGCGCGGCACTTTCGGGCGACCGTAAGGCGCTGGCCTATGAGGAGTTACTGATCGCGGAGGGCAGCGATTGGAACTGGTGGTACGGGCCCGAACACGACTCCGCCAACCGCCCCGAGTTCGACCAGCTATTCCGGGACCACTTGGCGAACGTGTATACCTCGCTCGGTCTGGTCCCGCCAGAGGAATTGTCGCGTCCGATTCTGCGCGTGACGCTCAGCGAATTCCACCAGAAGCCGACGGGCCCGGTGAAGGCCACGCTCGACGGCGAGGTGACGTCGTATTTTGAATGGCTCGGGGCCGGCGTGTATCACGTGGACAACCGGTCCGGCGCGATG
>DASQDN010000294.1:0-19028 GCA_035634155.1 Bryobacteraceae bacterium
ATTTCGCGCCGATGGTTCGCGTTTGCGGGAGGTAGCGGGAAAGGAGGGTTCGGAAATCAGCGCCGGCGGCGGCAAGGGCGATGATACCTTTCTGGCAGACACCCAGGCCGTGGCCGTCGCCTCTTCCTTCGAAGATGACGGAGTCGCCTTCGCCGGCTGCTTTGTATGTGTTGCTTGGGAGTGTCTTGGAGCCTTGTTCCCGATTGATCTTCAGGCGCTTGGATTCCGATGGGCTGTTTATAAGCGGGGCTGCGACTGCGGCTGGGAGTTTGCGGGTCCAAATTGGGGCGTCGCGGCGGCAGGCTTCGCAATCGACTGGTGTGTAGGGGTAGTCGTCGTCTTTGAGGCCGATGTCCGTGCTCGATTTTGTTCGCCCGCCGCAGCTTGCGTGATACATGGCCGGCAGGACCTTATCGCCACGTGCGAGCACGATGCCTTCTGTCGCTTGTGTGGCCGCGGTGGCGGGGTGTGAAGCGGCGATGGTTTCGCGTCGCCATTGGCAGTGCGTGGTGTCGCAGAAGTCGTAAGCGCCGTGGCGGCGGGCTCCGGCGATGTAGTAACTGCGGGCGAGCACGGCCATCGCCTTGAGCGCTTCGGGCGGCGTGTCGGCGGGGACCTCGGCCGCGACTACCGCGGCGACGGCCGCTTCCAGGTCCACGAGGATTACCGGTTCGAGGCGTGAGGCGATTGCCTTGACATCAAGACGTCCGGTGAAGGTGCGGTCGAGTTTGCCTTCGATTCCGAGCCGGTAGGTTGCTGGGGCGCCGCCGCGGCCGGAGATGGTGACTCGTGTCGATGTGCTTGCCTGCTGTTGGGCGAAGAGGTCGATTTCAGGGCCTACGGCGCGGAGTCCGGCGACTTGGCCGGGGGCGAGAAAGAAGGAGCGCCCGCCGGCTTGGACCCATAGCGGCTCGGAGGAACGCACGGTGATGCGCTCGGGTCGAAAGAGGCTGAGAACGCCGATGCGCAGTTCGGCCGCGATTAGGGGAAGCGCCACGAGTGCTACGAGAATGAGCCTACTTGCCATGCTTCAACACTTGGAGCATCTTGGCCGCGGTTCTTGTGGCCTCGGCTCCTGAGACGCCGTGGACCTGGACGAGGAGCACGTACTTCGGTATATCGGACGGATACAGAATCGCGACATAACCATCGCCGGGAGCCCTTTGCTTGTGGCGGCATGGGGCTGTGCCGGTTTTCGCTAACGCGCCGCCGCCGAGCAGTTTCGCGGTGCCGGTGGCTGCGGATCGTCGCATGCCTCCAAGTATGGGCTCCGAGTTTGGCGTTTGCGGCAAGGCTGCATAGTTTATGGCCATCTGTTCCGGCGCTATTTTCCAAGCGTCACCCAGCCCGATGAGAGTTTCGGGAGTCTTGTCGGTGTGTGTTTGCCGAACCTTTTGGAGGAAGTAGGAATTGCAGGACTCGGCGATGGCGGTGATCAGGTCGACGTCGCCGTGGCCTGCGGGATGCCAGCATTGCCGCGGGTCGCAGCGCGCGCGGCCTGGACTGGCGCCCAATGTAAGCGCGGTGAATGGCTTCACTAACGAACCTAGCGGGATGGGCTCGGTGGCAGAGGGCCAGCGCTTGCCGATTACTTCACGCGTGGCGACGCTCACGAGCAAGTATTGGGCCTGCGGGAAGTCGCGCGTCAGGATGCGGACGACAGACTGATCGAACAGCGTTGGCGCCCAAAGCAGCAATGGCGCGAACTTCATCATTGCTTGAGGCGGTAAATGACTTGTTGCGCTACTCGCGTGCCGTCATCGTGCACGGCGATGGATTGCGAGTCGACGCGCTCCAGGACGCGACCAACGCTCGCCACGTTTTGCGAGAAGAATCGCGGACCGGAGTCGTACTCCTGCGTGGCGGCAGCATCCATCTGGGTCATCATGCGGGTGAACGGAGCCAGCTCGCGCGAGTGCATGTAGCGCGCGGCGTATGCGGCCGATGTGGTGGAAGGCCGAGCGCCGAGTTGAGCCACGATGCGCTGGAGTGTGGCGGCATCCGAGGCAAGCACGAGATTGCGGCCTTGACGGTGGATCTCGACACCGGGAATGGTGACGGCGGGCCAGTCCGATGCGGCTAGGAGGGCAATGGCGGTGTCGTTGCGAATGAAGATGCCGTCGGCTGCGGGGCGGCTGCTTTGCGTGTGCAGCATCGCTTGAATTTGGACGTTGGCCATGGCGGCTCGGAGCGGCGCGACGGCATCGGAGGCTGCGTTTTCTAAAGCACGTTGATCGATGCGAGTTTCCAAGTCGGAGGCGCTACCTGCGACGGCATCGGGGTCGGCTGATCCTGGCGCTGTTCGAGTTGGGGCGGCGGCTTCGGCCCCAGGACTGACTAGTTTCGTGCGGATAAGTTCGAGGACTTGATCGAGGGACGGCGCGGCCCAGGCTCGATAGAGTCCAGCATCGGCTGGAGCCCAGGCGATCACTTGGGCGACGGGCTGCTCGGAGGCGGGCGCTGTTTGCGTGGCGCGGATGAGGATGCGTTCTTCGCGGATCTGGCCGGCTTCCCGGTGCAGGTCAATGACGCCAGCCGAGAAAGGCTGCAGTTGTGACGCATTGCGCTGGATCCAGTAGGATCGGAAGTACGGCGTCTTGAGGAGCGACGGCATGTTGAGCGCGATGCGGACTTCGCCTGGATTGGTTGCGGCTTGTGAAAGAGCGTTGAACCACTGGTCCTGCGCGAGCGGAGTAACACCTTGCCTACGGGCATGCAGGGCTAGCGCGTTGGCTACGAGATCGCCGCGCGTGCCGAGGAAGAGAAGGCCGTCGACTGTTCCGAAGGCGGCGACGCGCGTGCTGCCGGCCGTGGAGCGCACGTAGTAGGGGATGCCGGCCGATTCGCGGGACTCGTATGAATTGCGCGAGCTGAATGGCGTGCTGGCGAGGATGCGGGCCGAAGGCAGGCGCGTGACGTAGAGGAACTCGAGTTCGCCGATGTCGTAGATGGCGATGGCGGATTGGGCGCCGGCGATTGAATTCACCAGCGACATATCCGTGGCGAAGCCGGCGGTTTGCGCGAACTCTTGCTGGGCATCGGCGAGGCGCATGAAGAGGCGCGTGCGCGAGAACACGTCATAGTTGCTGCTTGTGAGCCAGAGGCGCTTTTCAGGGGATGCGTTCCAATCGCGGAGCAACGCCGAGAAGTCGCGGGCTTCGACGTAGACCAGTGCGCCACCAGGGAAAAATGGGGCGAGGCTGTTGGTTTGCCCGCCTTGGGCGACCAGCCATGCGACGCTCGCAGCTCCGACTGCGGCTGCCGCTACGAGCCAATGTTTCTTCATACGCGGGGCCTCACTTTTTCGGGCTGATCCAGGTTCTCGTGCACCTTGGGCGCGCGGCGTTCGTTTTCGGCGATGCGCGCGAGTTCGGCATCGATGGATGCGATCTCGGTTGTCGCCCCAGCCAGGTTGAAGAAGCGCCTGGCTTGCTGAAGGTCGCCCGATCGGCGCAGCGCTGTCGCGAAATCGCGAGCCAGAGCGGTCTGGTCGTCCGGGAGTTGATTGCGGAAGACTGCGACCGCGTGCTCGAACTGGTTCGTGTCAAAGAGGGTTCGGAAGAGTTGCACGCGTGGAGCGACCGGCGCGGGGCGGATTGCGATGGCTCCACGGAGGAGGCGGATGCGTGCGGTGTTGTCGGGAATTTGGGACGCTGCCTTCACTCGCGCGTGATGGAAGTACGGACGTTCCGCGGCGGCCACGGTGATGGGCGTCGATGATGCCAGCAGGTCAAGTTCGGCGGAGCCAAGTCCGGTCGCGTTTAGCGCGTTCGCCGCGTCGGCTCTGGTGTCGTACTTAGCGTGTGTGTTGGCGGCGATGCCCCGGAGCGCTTGCGTGTCGTTTGCTGCTCGCGCGAGGCTGACGGCGGCGTCGAGGTCCCACGGCACGGCTTTGGCTCGGCGCTGCCAGAACTCCAGGGCTTCGGTCTTGCGGTTAAAGCGGTCGAGTAAGGATGCAGCGGGCGCGAGCGTATCGAATGGCTCGGTGGAGGTGATGGCCATGCGACGCAGGAGCGCGACGGCGCCGGTCACATCGCCGGTTTCCAGCTTCACTTCGGCTAGTCCGAGGAAGTTCGAAGCGTCGAGATTGTTGGCGTCGAGTTCTCTTGTGTAGAGTGCTTCCAGCAGGCGCTGTGCTGAGGCGGTGTCGCCTTGCTGGCGGAGCATAGCTGCGCCTTGCTTCAAACGCTCGGTATCGATGTCTTCGCGTCGCAGGATGGTGTCGATCTGGTTGGTGGCGGCCGCGAGGCGGATCTCGAGTGGCGTGAGCGAGTAGTTCATCGATCGGCGTGTCTCAGGAGGAAGAGCGACGATGACCGTTCGCGCTTTATCGTACTGCTTGCTGTCCAGGAGAGACGCGATGTATCGGGCCGTGTAGTCTTGCAGCCGATACTGCGCGTCGTTGCGGGCGTCGCCTGCTTTGCGTTCGGCGTCGATGCGCGCCAGATCGAGGAGCTTAGCGTATAGGAGTTCGCGGTCGCCGGGCGCGAAGATTGGATTGTTCGCGAGACTCGCGAGGAAGTCGGCGGGGTCTTTGGCGGCGGAACTCAGCTCGGAGATCCAGCGCACGGTGTCGGCTGACGTTGGAGAGGCGCGAAGAATGGCGCCGAGGAGTTCATCGAAGCGGTACGTTCCGTTGCGGCGCACGTAGGTGCGGAGGAGCTTGTCGACATCGGGGCGCAATGCGGGGCCGCCGCGTTGGATGGTGGTTGAGAGCCCGGCCCAGAACTCTTCCGGCACGCGCGCGTCTTGGAGTTCGGACCAGAGCTGAATGGCTTGGCGGAGATGCTGCTGGGCTTCGGCGGGCTTGTTCTGCTCGATGTAGATTTCGGCGAGTCGATTATGCGCGTGCGGGGACCTCGGGTTTATTTGCAGAGCGTGGTTGTATTCTTCGAGGGCTCGGGCGTAGTTCTTGGCGTCGCGGTAGTGGTCGCCTACGGACAGATATGAATCTGCGGAGGCGGGGCGGCCTTCGAGTTCGGATGCTAGGAACTCTTCGGAGTTGGCGAACTCGCCGTAACGTGCGCCGTAGTAGAACCAGACATCGCCGACTGCGACTGCATTGCGATCGGCTTTGGCGGCGATCTGTTCGCCGACTGTGCGAGCGCCGAGGACGCCTTCAAACGCAGTGGTGACGGCGGGACGTTTGTCTTTGAAGTACACGCCAGTCAGGGCTGTGTAGGCTTTGTTCCACACGGGTGGCTTTTGCGTAGATAGAGCGCCGATCATGCGCAGGGTGATGTCGGGTGTGGCGATTCGGTATGCCACTTCGGTGAGGCCGGAGTTGACGAAGCGGTCGGGCGCGGCGGCCAGGAGGAGTTGACCATAGCGGAGCGGGTCGACGTCACGAGACAGCTTGTCGCGAACGCGGAGTTCTTCGCGCGCGTTTACGGCCAGCTTCCAATTTTGCGCGGCGAGCGAAAGCACGGCGCTGGCTTCTCCCGGCAGCTTGGTCGCGGCAAAGCGTTCGAGTTGGCCGGCCAGTTCGGCGTAGCGGAGTCGTGCTTGTTGGGTGTTGATGAGGTTTTGTTGGAGTTCTTCCTCGCTTCGGAGGTTGGCGTTGAGTTCGCGCGCGGCGACATCTTCCAGGCCGGCTGCTGCGGCAAAGCGCCACTTGCTCGGCAGTTGCAGCTTAGTAAGCCAGGCGGCGAATGTGGCTTTCTCTTCCGGGGTGTAGAGTTCACGCACTACCTCGGCGATGACAGGGAGTGCTTCTTCGGTTTGCAGAGTTTCGTAGGAGCGCAGGCGAGCGGCAACACGGGCCTCCAGGTATGCGCCTTGATTGGCGTCGAGCTTGCGTGCATCGGCGACGTACTGGCGGGCTTCGGTCAGCCAGTTCCACTGCTCAAGCTTAGTGGCGATTTCCAGGTATGCGTCGGCTTTGGCGGATTTGCCTTCGATAAAAGCGGTGCGGAGGGCGGCGATGGCTTGGTCCTTTTGTCCCAGGCGTGCTCGTGTTTCGGCGACCTTCACCATGTATTGCGGGTCCTTGTAGGCAAGCTCGTAGAGCTTGGCGTAGGATGCGGCGGCTTCTTCGAAGCGGAGCAGGCGTTCTTCGAGTGCGGCTCGGGAGGCGAGCAGGTCGGAGCGATCGGGGCGTATGGTTAGCGCCTTGGAATAGCTATCGATTGCCGACGGCAGGCTTTCTAATGCGGTATGCGTGCGCGCCAGCACCATGGGCCAGCGTGGATCCCGCGGGGAGTCGGCAACTGCTTTGGTGTAGAAGGCTGTCAGCCGGTCGGCGACGTTGTACTTGCGGGCGTAGCGCGCGGCTTCTCCCGCTAAGGCTTCGTCTTCGGGGAAACGATTCAGGATCGCGATGTATTCATCGACGGCGGCGGCGTGTTCCTTCATGCGCGTGAGGACGGGGAGGAGGCCGCGGCGTATGGCCGCTTGTTCGTCCGGGGTGCGCGCGAGTTTCAGCCGGTCTATGTAGAAGGCACGAAGGCCCGCATCGTCGCCGGCTCGCGCGTACGTGTCGGCATTCGCGGCGACCAGGTCGCTGGCGAGGGGTTCGGCCGTGAGCAGCGGTTGGAGGAGGCGACGCGCACGAGCATAGTCCGCGGCTTCAGTCGATTTGCGCGCCGCTTCGAGCGTGAAGCTTCGTTTGAAATCGGGGTTCGAACGAGCGGCTGCTTCTTCGAGGGTGTCGATGGCTTTCTTGCGGTCGTTAGCTCGCCAGTAGTAGTCGACGGCGGAGCGGACGACGCCGACGATGTTGGGGTTTTCTTTGTAGGCCGCGGCGATGGATTGTTGCGCTGCCGCGGCGTCTCCACGCTCTTGCGCGAGGCGCGCCAGTGTGAGTTGGAGGCGTGTCTTTTCCACCGGGTCTCGGGTGAGGGTGGCTTGACGAGCGAGCGTTTGTTCGCGGATCACAGGGAAGCCGTTGCGGTCGGCTACCTGCTCGACGCGGGCGAGAAGGTCGAAGTTGGATGTGGCTCGAAGTGTCGCGTTGAGGAGCGCGGCGATGTCATCACGGCGGTTCTGTTCTTCGAGGATGATGACGCGCAGGTTCCAGCCGTTCAGTGATGGATTGGCTCCGGTTGCCAAGGATTGCGTCTGCGCTTCGATGGTGTTGCGGTGGGCCGGGCGGGAGGCTAGACGCACGAGGCGGCGGCGCGAGGGAGATTCGGGATCGGCCTGGGCGCCCCTCAGATATTCGGTGATGGCGCGCGCGTAGTCGCGCTTGTTCTCGTAGATGGCTCCGGCTTCGTAGGCGAGGAGATTGCTGCTGTGCAGCTTGGTTCGGCCCTCTTCGATGACACGCAGCGCGTCGTCGAACTGGTAGTAATCCCAAAAGACGGTGGCTGCTTCCAGATAGCCTTCGGGGCGACCGGGCTCGATTTGAGGAAGACGATTCCAAATCGGCCGAGCTTTGTCGAACTGCTCTCTATCGGCATAGATTTCTCCGACTCGCGTGACGGCTTGCAGGTTGCGAGGCTCGCTGCGGGCGAGGCGCTCGGCGATCCGCGCGGCGGTGTCGATCTGGCCCATGGATCGATATAAAGATGCCGCATCGCTGTTGAGCTCGCGGTGGGCGGGGTAGCTCATTGCGAGAGTTTGCATGACGGGCGCGGCGCTTTCAAAGTGCGATCGCCAGATCTCGCCCGTGGCGATGAGTTGGGTGGCTGCCCGATCGGCTAGCGTGATCGCGGAGGTAGAGCGGAGAGCGGCGATCTCGGCGTCGAGCCGGCCTGTGGAGGAGAGGCGCTCAAAGAAGCGCGCGCGCAGTTCGGGGTCGTGGTACCAGTTGGCTCGAAGAAGCGCCAGGGAGGCGGCGTCGTCTCGCGTGGTGCGGTTGCTGTATGCCGTTAGCAGGTTCTTCACGAAGATGAGGTCGTGGGGGAATCGCTGGTGGGCGTACAGATTCACCTGCTTGTAGAGGGCTTCATCCAAGCCGGCGCCGGCGACTACCTGCTGGAAGTAGGCGTCGAGTTCGCTCCCTGAGAAAGTCCCTACCGTGGACTTGGTCAGCGTGTCGAACGCGGCCTTCTGGTTTTGGCGAAGATACCAGCGGGCGAGTTTGTGATGCCAGGAGCGATCCGGGAACTGGGCCATGGCGCGCTTGTAGAGTGCTTCAATCTGCGGAGCCAGGCGGTTCTGGCTGAGGAACTCGGCGAGGCGTTCATAGAGGCCGGGATCGTTGGGGTTGCGGTCGATTTCTCTTCGGTATAGCGCTAGCGCATCGGGAACGCGCTTCAAGGTCACCAGGCGATTGATGTAGCGGTCGAGGACTTGCGCGTAGGTGGCGGATCTTGCGGCTACCGGGCGGCGGAGCGGCTCAGACGAAGGCTCCTGGTTAGGCTGGGGCGGCGCGGGCGGCAAATCGTTGGTTGCGGTTCCGAGGGGTACGTTGGCGACGCTGTCGGCGAGTTCCTTTAGCAGGGCATCGTAGACGGCGAACTCCTGCGGGGCACGATTGCGGCGGGCGTGCGCATCGGCGATCAGCAGCGACACGGTTGTGCGCACGGGGCTGTTCGGATTCGCAGAAAGGAACTGCTGCCCGCGGCGCACCACTTCCTCGTCTTCGCCATGCTTGGCGTAGGCTTCTAGCAGCATTGACTGCAAGCTCGGAAGCTCTCGCGATTGCGGGAAGCGGCGCGCCATCTCCTGGAGTAGTTCGGCTGCCTTGAGGCGGTGGAAGTATGGGATGGCGGCGCGCTGCTGGTCCGAGTAACGCCATTGCGGGTCGGTGGAATTGAAGAGGAGCGACAGCATGCCGTTGAGGGCGCCAGGGTACGGGTCGAGTGTCGCGATGTCTTTATAGAAGCTGATGTCACCAGCTCCGAGCGGAAGCGACTGCTCCGGCGCAGTGAAGAGGATGCGGATGAGTCCGGCATAGCCAGCCTCGGCTTGCGGAGATTGGGTTCGCGATAGATCGTAGTAGGCTTTCGCAGCTTCGGCGAAGTTATTGGTTTGCTCGAATAGGGTGGCGATGGACGCCAGCTCGTCGGGGGTTGGCTGCGGCCGACGGAGGCGGTACTCGAGTAGGGCTCGGTGGGCCTCGGCGAGGTTGCCTCCCTGTTGGTAGTAGTAGAAGAGCTTGGCGGCCGGAAGAAGGTCGCTGGGATTGGCCGTGGCGGCGCTTCTCGCGTTTGCGAGATAGGTGCGGAGATTGCGCGTGCGGTTGAGTAGCTCGAAGTAGCGCGCAATCACGTCGGGAGACATCACCGGCTTGAAGCTGCCCTCGTAGATCTTCAGGGCTTCTTCCGGGGAGGCGAGTTGGGCTCGGGCTTGAAGTGCGAATCCCTGGTCCTGCGGGAAAGCTTTGACGTAGCGATCGATCTGCTGCTGGGCTCGGGTGGGCTGCTGTCTTGCGACGAGGAACTCGAAGAGGTTGCGATAGGGCTCGGTGCGTGCCGGATAGCGGGCTATCCACGCGTTGTATACCGACTCGGTGGCTTCGATCGGGAGCGCTTGCGCGTCAGCCAGGGCGATGGCTCGTTCAAACGTTTTCCAGGATCTTTGTTGTGGCTCAGGGTTCAGGGCGTCGCGTCCTGTTGAGGGCTGAGCGGCGGCTTCTATCAGCGCTTGCAACTCCTGCTCGGGTTGAAGACGGCGATGGTGGTAGTCGGCCAATGCGATCGCGCCTTCCACCTTGTCGGTGGCGAGACGCGCGTAGGCGCGCCAATCCTGCTCGGCTGTAGTGAAGTCGAGGTTCAGCTCGGCTTCCTGCGCGCGCAGGGCCAGGAGGTCGGCGCGGCCGGGAGCGGCGGCGAGTTGTTTCGTTAGTTCGGCAACCACTTCACGCGGAGGTTTGCGCGACTGGATTGGACCATTCGGCATCGTCACCGTACGGAAGAATACGGCCTCCAACGGGCTGCCTGCGGCGATGTGCTGGACCCATTGGGCGAGTTCGCCGAAGCTGAGTGCGGCGCTGCCCAGGAGTATGCCAGCGGCGAGCGCAAGTTTACGGGAGGACTTCAATCGACACCTCCTGGCGACCCATGTTGTGCGCGAAATCCTCGGCGGTGACGGTGAGATTGTAGCGGCCGGCTGGCAGATGCGCGGGAATCACGAATGCTCCGGTGTTGGACTTGGCCGCTTCGTTCCAGCGCAGGTGCACGGCAGGTACGCCGTCCATTCTGGCGACCACGGTGCGTGAGGTTTCAGAGGCGCCCGCGCGCACTTGCACGGATTCGCCTCGGCGGAAGCGCGTCTTATCGAGCTTGACGCGCACGGTGGGCGGCTTGCTGGCAATGACGAATGTCTTGGACTCGCGGAATGCCCTGCCCTGTTTGTCGCGGAGAATGAGGCGGACAGTGTGCGTGCCGTCGGCCATGTCGGCCGGCGCGAGGAAGCGCGTTTGCCACACGTCTTCATCTTTCAGGAAGCGCAACGGCTTAACGAGGCCGAACGGGAAGAGCGCGACGACAGAGATGATGTTTTCGTCGGTGCGGACGCGGAGCACCGGGTCGCCGGGTCGGATGAGGCGCGGGCGCAGCAGAGATCGCGGCGCAGCAAGGAAGGAGGTGTAGGGCGTGACGAACTTGTACTTGCGGGCGAGGCGGATGATCTCGTCGATGCTGGCGCGGTCTTCTCCCTCGCGGTCGATCTTTTCGAGCAGGGCGTCGACGCGGGCTTTGGCCCAGGCTCGCGGCAGATGCGGATGGTCCGTTGCGGTTGCGGGGAGCGCGACGGACGCTTGCAGTTGCAGGGGCGCGTTTTCACGGCGGGCTTGTACGGTGAAAGTCGCCTGGCCAGGTTGCTTGTATTGACCGACCCACCATTGCATCGATCCCGGGAACACGCTCGGTTCGAGCGGGTAGACCATCTGGATGTTGGCCGTTGGTTGGCTTGCGAGGCTCATCTGTTCCAGCGAGCGGCGGCCGATCTTGGCGAGGAACGAGTTGAGCTTGAAGTCGAGCGGTTCGGTGGATCGGACCCATTCGACGACTCCGCGGGGTCCGGCAAGCTGGCTTAGGAGGGCGATGTTGGCATCATCGCCGACTCCGAATACATACGTTCGAGCTTGCGTTTTGCCGGCGTACCAGGTTGCGATCTTTGCGTTGCGGATTTCGGGACCTTGTGTGGGGCTGCCGTCGGTGAGCAGGACGATGTATGTGTCGGGCGCGGTGGATGCGGCGACGGCCGCCGTCAGCGCTTTCTGCATGTCGGTGCCACCGCGCAAGCGTGTGGATCGGACGAACTCCAGAGCTTTGTCGACGGCGTCGGGCGCGGAAGGTTGCCGGGCGAACGAGGTTACTTCGGAGTTGAAGGTGAGTAAGTGGAAGCGGTCCACGGGTCGAAGGCTTCGAAGCAGTTTCTCTAAGGCGCCGTAGCTGCGTTCGAGCTTTTCCCACTGCATGGACAGGGAGGTGTCGAAGAGCGCGACGACGGTCCGGGGTCCGCCTGCTGTGGGGGCCGGCGTGTCGCCAACCAGGGCCGATGCTTCGAAGAAGCCGGGTTCGCTGGTGCTATCGCGATAGGCAAGGACGGCGAGGGTATCTTTCTTTGCCGGGTCCAGTGTGAACTGGACAGCGAAGTCTTCGCTCAACGTGACGCGCTCACCCGTAAAGGAGGCTAAGACGCGGTTGGGGGTGCGCTCGCGGACGGTTAGTGGATACAACTTTGCGACGGCCTCGAACGCGCTCAGCGCATGCGGCGAAGTGAGTTCCAGTTCGATGCGCAGCCGACCGACGGTGGTGGCGCGATACGCGTCGGGGCGCAAGGGCAAGGCGAACTGCGAGCGCATCTGCTCGACCGGAAGCCGCTCCTGATACTCCATCTCAACGCGTTTGGTGCCGTATGCCGGAATCGGTACGATGCGGGCGCTGAATACGGAGGTGCGACGGGCCTCGTCGACGTCACGCTCGCCCTGCTGCAGGAGGCCGGGATCGATGACCTGTGCTTTGGCTTCGTTGTAGATTTCGTCCGCTTGCCGGCGTTCCAGGATGACACCGGGAATGCGCGTAACGCCGTCCCACACGGCGAAGTCGGATATCAGGGATCGGGAGGGGAGTGAGAACGAGTAGTTCCCTTCCATGATGGCGTTCGTGTGATTGCCGAAGATCTGCTTTACCGAGACGGTCGCGAGGCCGTTGTCGATGCGGATGCGGATGTCCATCTCGTCGAGCGAGAGCTTGGCTGGGTCGGGCTCACGCAAGCCTTCGGGCACGATGACGCCTGCCTCGGCGAACAACAGCGCCGGAGCTAACAATGCAAACACGAACGCGAATTTCATGGAAGTCGAACCAATCCATTATCTGTCCCGACGAAGACGCGTCCATTGGAGACGTGTACGGCGGTGACGTTCATCGAGGGCAATCCTTGCGTGATCGTATGCCAGCGGCGATCCGAGTGACGATACATCAAGAGTCCTTTGCCCAAGGTTCCGGCATACACGTCGGTTCCCGAGACGGCTAACGCTCCCGGATTGATCTCGGTTCCTTTCGGCATGTCGGAGAAGTCTTCCCAGGCTCCGTTTGATGCGAGCTTGATTACGCCGGCTCCGTATGTGCCGACGAAGGTGTCCGAGCCTGCGGACGCGATGGCGGTGATCCAGTTGTGGCGGAGAGGGGAGTTCGAAGTGGTGTAGCTGACGCGCACGGCGCCGTCGTCGAGCAAGGAGAGGCCACCGAGGGTGCCCGCGAAGACGCGGCCGTTCGCCACTCCGAGGGCATAGGTGTGATTGTTCACCAGGCCATGAAAGGCGTAGAGACTTCGGATGCCATCGGCGCCGATGAAGGATAAGCCGGCGGGCGTGGCAGCGACCATCTCATCGCCATTCATTGCGACGTCGGTAACGTGATTGGCGATGAGGCCTTGATCCCGGCCGAGGACTTGCCGCTTGTGGCCGGTTGCGTCGAACAACACTAGCCCATTGGCTGTGGCGACCGCTGTGGTCTTTGCGTGGAGGATGCGATTGACGCAGAACAGATGCTGATCTTCGAGGTGCCGGACTCGGGTGATGTCAGCGTCGACGATGTCGAGGCCTCGGTCAAAGTACCCGACCCATAGTTGTCCCATCGAGTCGACGCTAAGTGAGGAGATGTTGCGGTCGGTAAGGAGGGCGCGGGTGGGCTTCAGCACAGAAGCGCCGCCGCGGGCCTGCACTACGCCGTCATCGGTGACGGCCAGCATTTGACCGCCGGCTTGGAAGATCTTCTGCACTGGAGTCGTGGTCTCGATGAAGCGCGAGCGTCCGCCGGCTTGGCGCATTTCGTGAATGCCGGGGTCCAGCGTGCCTGCGTATAACTCGGAGCCTTTTGCGTAGATGGCGCGGGCAAACACGCCGTCGCCGATGGCGCGCTCTACTCGATGGCCGCGTACGGCTGCGATGCCCAGCGCGGTGCCGGCGTAGACGACGCCGTTGTCGCCGCGTGCGATCGACAGGACGTGCTTGTCTGGCAGCGTATCAATTCGCGTCACCTGCCCGGCGCGCCAATGCAGCAGACCGCGATCAATCGTGCCGACCCACAGGTCGGTCTCATCGCCCGCCAGCGCGGTCACGTGCATGTCCTTCAGACTGTCGTGCAATTGCGCGACATCGGCGCCATCGTAGACGAGCACGCCTGCTTTCTCGGTGCCGAACACGACCGAGCCGGTCTTCAGGCCCAGCACGGAAGTGACCTTGCGAAACCTCGCGTCTTTCGGACGCACGTGGCGGAATCGCGAGCCGTCGAAACCGAGGATTCCTTCGCCCGCGGTACCGATCCACATCTCGGGCTTGCCGGTCCAGGCGGTGATTCCTTCGGTGAGGCACGTCAGGGGCGCGGGAGGAAGCAGTTCGCCGACGCGATACTCGGCTGAGTCGGTAAATAGGCCTGCGGGGCCTGCCGCGTACAGCCGACCTTCGAATGCGATCGCGTCCTGGAAATTGGACGCCGCGCCGATATGCTCGACGCCGGTGGCCACCAGGCGGAGTTCGGCCGTGGTGGTCGCAATTGTGTTGTGAAGCGCGGTTTCTGTTTCCGCCCCCGACAACGCTCGGGCAGCACTCCAAACCGCGATACTTGCCCAGGTGGCGACAGCAATCCCGGCGACCGCCGCAGCGGCAATCCAATAACGCTTGGCCATAAGCCGTCTATCTATGCTAGCGAAAATGGCGTACCATAACCGTCATGAAGGGTCCACTGCCGGCACTCACGGATTGGGACGATTACGTCGGGGATCGCTACCAGCCCGGTAAGGAAAAAGACGAGTACCGTGTCTACGATGACGCGCCTCCCGTGGTGCGTGAATTCTACCGCTTGAATCACGCTCACCAGACGCGCGAGTTTGCGTTAGCCAAGCGGCGCCAGTACGGCATCTTGAATCAGCGCGAGATGGGCATCTGGGAAGCCATGGAGTTTCTGAACACGCTGGTTGACGATAGCGACCCTGACACGGATTTGTCCCAAATCGAGCACAACCTGCAGACGGCGGAGGCGATTCGTCGCGACGGGCATCCGCGGTGGTTCCAACTGGTTGGACTGATTCACGACTTGGGCAAGGTGCTGTGCCTATATGGCGAGCCGCAGTGGGCCGTGGTCGGCGACACCTTTCCGGTGGGCTGCGCGTGGTCGGACAAGATCGTGTTTCACGAGTTCTTCCGGGATAACCCGGACTCGCGGCTTCCGGAGTTGCAAACCCGGCTCGGGGTTTACGAGGAAGGCTGCGGGCTGGAGAAGGTCGACATGTCGTGGGGGCACGATGAGTACATGTACACCATCTGCCGGAATTATCTCCCCGACGAGGCGCTGTACATGATCCGCTACCACTCGTGCTATCCGATTCATCGCGAAGGCGCCTATGGGTTCCTGATGAACGATCACGACCGCGCGATGTTCGAGTGGGTGAAGAAATTCAATCCTTACGACCTGTACTCGAAGGGCGACCAGAAGGTGAAGGTGGACCAGGCGCGGCCCTATTACGAAGATTTGATTCGCGAGTTTTTCCCGGAAAAAGTTCGTTTTTAGATCAAGCCCGCGGCCCGGCTGTAAGCCAGTGTGTCGGTGAGCGCGAAGAACTCGATCGCTTTGCCTTCGCGGATCGTCCAGATGTGGGCGGTGTCGACCTCTATGCTGGCTCCGGTCTCGCGGAAGGTGCCGGTCTCGCGCACTAAGACCACCACGCGATCTCCCTCGGCGATAAATTCGGTGGGCTCCACCTTGAAATTTTCCCACTCGGTGGCAAGGCGCACGAAGATTTTGTTGAATACCTCGCTCGGTCCGCGAAACGGGCTGCCTTCGGCGTAAAAGACGTTGTCGGGGTATGCCCAAAGGACCTCGCCGTCGAGCGAAGCGATGACAGCAGCGGCGTCTCCCCGACTGAATGCCTGGTAAATTCCCCTTACGAAATCCTTATTTGAAGCCGCATTCGCGGTTGCTGACACGGGTTTCCTCCAATAGGCGGCAGGGCGCAAAAATGATAGCCTGGAGCCGTGAAGTGTATTGTAGCTCTGCTGATGGCCGGGGGCGCAATAGCCCAGCAATCTGCGGTTTCCACGCGGACTTATGACGTGAATGGACGCCCTGTGGAGGGAGTTCGCAGCGTGGAAGGCGCGGGTTCGCGGTCGCAGATCACACGCGATGTGAACGGGCGTACCGTGCCCGTGGAAAGCGTGGAAGAGCGCGTAATCAGCGACTCAGGCGGTGTGCGAGTGGTGGAGCGGCTCGTGAAGCGCCATGACCCGAACGGCAGGCCGGGCCCGGCCGAACGCATCCGAATCGAGGAGCAGAAGCAGGCCGATGGGTCGACGCGCACGCTGACCACAGTATCGCGCGGTGACATCAATGGCAGCTACCAGGTGGCCGAGCGCTCGTCCACGCTGACCCGAGTCGCGGGCGATCGCACCGACACGACGACAACGGTCGAGAGACCGACGTTGAACGGTGGCTTTGAGCTGTTCGAGCGGCGGGAAGAGGCGATGACCAAGGCGGGTCCGAAGACCACCGAGAGCGCGACTACATATCGGCGCGATCCCAACGGGCGACTGGCGGAAGCGGCGAAGAAGGTTCGGGAAGCGGTGACCGAGGGGAAGCAGGTGAAGGAGAACATCGCCGAATACGAGAGCGCCGCGACCGGCCAGATGCGGCTGGCCCGCCAAAGTACCGCCGTAGTCGATCCGACCGGTTCACGCGAAGTGACTGTGTACGTGCCCGATGCCCAAGGCAGAATGACGGTACTTCAGCAGCAAAGTATTGAACGGCGCGAAACACCGAACGGCACGGTGGAAACCACGGTCGTCCGGCTTGGAGATCCGAACGCGCCCGGCAGACTGGGACCGCCTCGCAAAGCGGAAGAAGTCGTGTGCACGGGCGAGTGCGGCAAGAAACCTCCGGCGGCAGCGACAACGGCCTCAGCCGTGACCGAAGTACATAAGCCAGCCAATGCCAAATAGCGCGGCGATGAAGTAGCCGAAGCACTGCAGCCCGTATCGGATGCGCTCGCGATCGGTCTTCTTCGTGGTGATGCCCAGCATTACCGAAGTGAACAAAGCGAAGAGGATCGCCGTTTCAAAATGCGTTAAGGCCATCTTCGGCATTAGCTCTTCTTCCCCGTAGCGATCTCATGCACATCTACCAGCGCCAGCACGTTGAGCAGCCCGGCGCCCACCAGGAACTTCGAGCCGTAATCGTAAACGTGGCCCGCGACATCGGGCTGGTTATACCCGAGCGCCACTGCGATAAAGTACATGGCGCCGGACGCAATGTGCGCCAGAAAACCGCCGTAGTAGATGATCGTGGTGAGCAGATCTCCCCCCTGCGGCTGGAAGAACGGACCGTGCATCAGAAGCCCGATGAGGAACATCGTGGTGACCGAGACGAACGTGAGAATCGCGCGACCCGGCCGCTTCAATATGAAGTAGCCCAAGCCGGGAATGATCCAAGCCGCGGCCAGCGCGGGCAGGGACGATCCGGTTGAAGGTGTGGTTGCTTGTGCGTCGGCCATCTATTTTTGTTTGGCGATAATCCTGTCTCTGATTTTGTCGTACGTGGCCGCGGGGATCACTTTGTTCGCGACCAGATCGTTCTTGCCGCGATAGGGCCGCCCTCTTACGATTTTCTCGGCATAGGCAGGTCCGATGCCGGGCAGCTTTTGGAGATCCTCGAGGCTGGCGCTGTTGATGTCCGTGAGCGCCGCAGTGGCTTCCAGGGTCTTGGGCGCCTTCGCGGGAGCCGCGGCACTTTGCGCATATCCGAAGGCTACGGTGGTGAGCGCGAGTAGAATTGCGCGAAAAAGTCTCACAATCGTTAGGTTAGCTTATCCGCAAGAACAAGGACGTGAAGCCGGTGGAAACGTTTGACCACCGGCCCCTGCCCTGTTACTTGGCGTCGCTCAGCTTGCGAATCCAGATGTTGCGATACCGCACGGGATGATCGTGGTCCTGAAGGCTCAAGGGCTGCTCCGGCGGATGCGACGTGTACTTGCCTATATTGCGCCAAATGGTGGTTCCGAGAAACTCCTTGTGATCCTGCACCAGCACTCCGTTGAAGAACACCGTGATGACGGCGGGCTTCACCAGCTTGTCGCCTTCGAAACGAGGCGCGCGGAAGACGATGTCATAGACGTTCCATTGCCCCTGCGGGCGCGAGGGATTGACCATCGGGGGCCACACACCGTAAATGGCGCCGGCGCCTCCGTCGGCATACGTCAGATGGCTTTCCGACTCCAACACCTGAATCTCATAGCGCGTCATCAACTCGACGCCGCTGTTTCCGATGCTCTGGCCGTTGCCTTGGTTGTCCGGCGGCACCTGCCATTCCACATGCAGTTGGCAGTCACCGAAATTTTCCTTGGTGACGAGCCGGCCCGTTTTCGGCACGATTTCGATATAGCCGTTCTCGACCTTCCACTTGGGCTCCTGCAGGACTCCGCCGCGCCCCCGCTGCATCCACTTAGACAGGTCCTTGCCATCGAACAGCACGATGGCATCGGATGGCGGCGCCTGCGATACGTACGGGCCGGGGGCGACCTTTGTGGGCCGCGGACGCTCCAGGTCGTGCACCTTCCACTGCTGCCCGGTGATCTGCGGGGTATCGCTATACCCGCGAATATCGTCGCCCTCGAGCTTGGGCCGCTCCTGGCCAAATAGGCAAGTGGCGGCAGTCAGAACGATTAAGGTTCTCATTCGACGTCTCTCCTGAAACAGTCTAGTCTAACCGAGCTACAACGGATCGTTTAGCGGTTGCAGGGGGATGGTCACGCGATGCAGAGTGGCGCCGCCGGCGTCCTGAAGATCGAAGCGGCCCCCAAGGCTGGGCGGACCCGATTGTCCTCCCAGGAAAGTGGTGGACCGTTCGTGGACGGCGCCGGAACCGCCCAGACCACTCCATGTTCCTGACTCAAGACGGGTCTGCGGACCAACCCTAAATTGCAAATCGACAGTCAACTCGCGTGATCCGTCGCTGAAGACGGCACGCGCGGTTAACCGCTCGCCATCCCGGGTTCCTTTGAGCGAGTTCAGCGCGAATCGTGAGAAGTCCTGCTGACCCGAGGGATCCTCAACGGGACTAGCGGGCGTCCGTGCACAACTTGTTATCAGGAGCGCGAAGACAGCAAAGATGACGCATGCCGTCCGATGCGGATGCATGTTCGACAGGGAAGCCAGATGAAATCTAGGGCGCTACTTCGACGGCCGCACGCGCCGCGCCTTTCGCCGCTTTCGGCGCCTTGACGGCCTTGGCTTTGACAATCTTCGGTTTCGCCGCGGAAGGGTTCAGCCGGGCGGCGGTGATTTGGTTGGTGCGGATCAGATAACCACCGACAAGACGCATCTTGATTTCAGTAGTTGCGGCGTCTCGGACCCGCTGTTTGTCGTCTTCCGGCGCCGTCGAATGGAGGAACTTCTCGATGTCCGCGGCGGTGATGGTAGCGACGATCCGGTCAAAATTGGGAATGAGAGCCATTACTAATGATAACGCGTTTGAGGGGATCGGGTCTCGTCCTCCGGCAGAAACGGCCAAACTGTGTTGCGTCGACTCAGTGAAGCCAAAGCGACGGCGGACGCATCCAAGGTTTGGCTTGTGAAGGTCCGCAAGCGTGCGTCGGGCGCTTATGGCTATTTCCGAACTTTACATCACACGGCATTTGTTGCAGGAGAC
>DASQDN010000295.1:0-9040 GCA_035634155.1 Bryobacteraceae bacterium
GTGATGGAGCGCGGAGCCATTGGCCGCGATGTAATCGCCTTCCCAGCCGCGCGCGTCGGGCGACAGAACGGCGCCTTGCTTGGACCACGCAAGTCCGTCGGAGGAGACAGCGAGTCCGGTGTGCCAAGCCGCGCCGTCGTAGCCCGAGTACAGGTTCCAGTAGCGGCCATTCACGATGACCACGGAGGGATTCAGCGCATCCACGTCGTCAAAAGCGCCCGCTGCTCCGCGCGGAATCACAGGAGACGGCGTTACGACCCACTCATAGTCGACACGCCCGTCACGCCCGGATTGCAGTGGCAACGTGAAGTCGGAATAACGTGAGCAGCCGGTAAGCAGAACGCAGGCGGCAGCGCCAAGCAAGCGCTTCATGCGGGAATATGGACGCGAATGACCGAGCCCGAGAGCGGACGCGACTGGATCGTCAAATCGCCGCCAAGCGTGCGCACGCGTCGTTTGATGCTCCTCGGCCCAAGCCGTAGGATTTCGAGCTCATCGAGCGAGTATGCGCCGCTAAACGGGAACCCGCTGCCATCATCCTCCACGATCATGTCCACGCCGTCGTCGCCGGACTCGATCACGATCGACACCTGCGAAGCCTTTGAGTGCTTGCGAACGTTGTTCAACGCTTCGCGAACGATCTGCAGGAACTCGCTCGCGGCGCCTTCTTCGAGAATGGACGGATCGCCGCAGATCAGTGTGGCGGCGATACCGCTGTCGCGTTCAAAGTGCTCCACTGCCTCGCGGATAGCCGATTGAAGATTGCTTGGACTGACGTCGGCGGGCTGCATGCCGCGTACGAAAGCACGCAGCTCAGTCACTTGCGCTCGGCCCAGGTCCTGCAATTGAACCAGTTCGCGCATAGCGGCATCGGTATCGCGTTCCAGAAGCTTGCGGATGATTTCAAGCCGCATCTGGAAGCTGATGAAGCTTTGCAAAGGACCGTCGTGGAAGTCCGCCGCAATGCGCTGCCGTTCGGATTCTCGAGCGGTTTCGGCTTCCGAGCGCGAGATCACCGAACGTCGCAATGCCGCCGAGAGCCGGTCCTGAAAGGAATGTTTGTGCAGCGCGAGCACGACCGAAAGCACGCCGCCCAACACGATGGCAGGCCACAGCCACATTGTGGGTGAAGGCCGAAAGATGGCGAAGAAAGCAATGGAGGCGCCGACCACCGAGCATACGTGCCACCACTCGTAGAGCAATGCGGAAAAGGTTAAGACGTAGAAATAAGCGACCGTGCATAACCACAATGCCTGCTCGGACGGATGCATGGCGCAAAGCAGGAAGAACATGCCATCCAGCATGAGCATCGACAACGGATAAAGGTTGCTTTCGATGCTGTCGCGGATCAGATGGAGGATTGCGTAGCCAGTGTATAGCGCCACGATGACAGCAATCGCGACGCCGTAGCGGACGGGGTAGATCGTGTAAACGGTCAGGCAGATTCCACCGAGCAGAGCGCGCACGATACCCAGGTGGCGCCGCCACATGTAGGGGACCATCGTGTGTTGCACTGCCACCGATCCTTCCTCCCCGCGGCCTGTAAGGGCCGCTCATTCCTCCCCGCGGTCTGTAGGGGTCGCTCATTCCTCCCGCGGCCGCACGGGTCGCGCGTCAGATCAACGCTTGTACACAAAAATCGTGTGACTGCGGCCTTCGCCGTCGTCCTCGATGCTTTCCACCTTTTCCGGAGTCCAGCCCGTCATTTCGAAGTCGTGCGCGATCACGCGGGCGCCTTTCTTCAACTGCTTTTCCAGAATGGGCCGCACCAGTTGCATCGCCTTGGGAAGCAGGTATGCCGTCACCACGTCGGCCGAGGAGTAATCCTGCGTCAGGATGTCCCCTTGAATGATGCGTGCCTTGCCGTCCAGCTTGCGGCGCTTGATTTCTTCTGAACTCTGCCGTGCGAGGGACTCGTCGAGTTCCACACCGGTCGCGTCCGCCTTGAAGGCGCCTGCTGCCATCAGCACGATGCGGCCGTCTCCGCTGCCCAGGTCAAACATCTTCTCGCCGGGCTTGAGTTGCGACGCTTCCAGCATTTTCTTCACGATGGAAGCGGGCGTGGGATAGTATGGCGCGAGTTTCTCGGCTTCTTTCTTCTCTTGCGCGAAGGCGGCCGCGCCGGTCAAGACGGTAGCTAACGACGCTACGGCTAAGGCCGCTGCGCCGAATCGGGTGATCATCACTAAGGCTCCAGAAAAATACGAATCCGGTTGCTCGGGTGGCCCTGGGCTTCGATATATAGTTCCGCCGTGCCTCGGTTCACCAGAGCGGGCATTTTCACTTCCACCAGGTACATGCCAATATATCCTGGAGCCAGCGTGGCCCTGGTCACTTCCAGAGGTTCGCGATCGAGATATGCCTGAACGGGCGTCACAACAACGGGCGCGTTCTCGAGCGGCGCGGCTAAACCTGTAGGCCATTCCGGCTGAACACGCCCCAAGCCGGTGGCCAGAATTTGCAGGCGTGCGCCGGAGCGCGCTGGTGCGCCTGCATCCAGAACCAGGCCGGTATCGGCATTCAACACGAGCGGCGCTCCCTCACGATCCACAAAAATGGAAGGCGAGGCGGGAAGAAGAGTCAAGTCCAGGCGCCGATTGCCGGCGGCTGTCGCGGCGGCAAGTTGCACGCTGGTTCCCGATGCATCGAAGGGCACCTGGATCTGCGATTCGATATCGCTGACCGCGAGCACTGGAGCGTTCCGGTCGCCAATGGTGGCCGTCCGAACACGAGCGCCGATCACACTGAGGAGCGATCCCGGGGCAGCGGCTCGCGCGATGCGATCAGCCGCGCTGACTACGCGTGGATCGCGGAGGCGGTGCGGCGCCAAAGCTGCAAACAATCCGGCGTCCTCAAAGGCGACCAGCAGTTGGTTCGCATTCGCATCCAGTGCGACGTCGGCCGCGAGACCGGCGCGCAACAGCGTCCACACGGGAGATCCTCCGCCGTCCGTATAGGTTTGGTAGACACCGCGCTCGGTTGCAATGTAGACGGCGGACGATGCGCGATCTATGGCGGCGCCGCGCACTGCCAGTCCGGCCGGCAGGTTGCCGGTGAGATCTTCCCAAAAGACGCCGCCGGTGGTGGTTCGCAATACGCGTCCCCGGTTTCGCGACTGCGTGATCGCGAGCGCGAGGTTCGGATCTTCCGAGTCAAGGTTGATACGCTCCACTCGTCCCGCGCCCGCGACGATGCCTGCAGCGCCCCAGTTCACGCCGTTGTCGCCGGAGAAGTAGAGCCTGCCGTCAGCGGCGCCGGCGTATCGTATGGCGCCGCCCGCAGACGCTGCCGCTGTGATGGTCGCGTTCGTTCCGCTTGCGGCGAAGGCGCGCAGTTGCTCCTCACGCGCAAGCCAGGATTCGGCGACGAGGCGCCAGGCGGTACGCTCTCCGGGGGCCCACTGTACTTCCGCGCCGTTCGAGACCACGCGCATACCGCCATCGGCCGCCGACGACAGAATCCGGTTGACAGGGAGGGCCGGAAGCGAATCGTTCATGCCGGTCCATGAATCACCGCCGTCCATGGATCGCCACACGCCGTTGGCGCCTGCGACCACCACCTCATCCGGGTTGCGCGGCGAAACCGCGACGTCGTTCAGTTTGCCGCCGAGGATGGAGCGCCGGCGAACTCCGGTGACATTGCTCCAGTTGAGGCCGCCGTCGTCTGAGCGATAAGCGAAGTCGCCTGCTGCGTATGCGCGACTGGCGAGAAGAGGATGCAGGACGGCAATCGACCCGGCGGGGCCCGCGACCAGGGACGAGGTCCGCTCAGGCGGTTCTACACCGGCGACCGGCTGCCACGTTTCAAAATCGGTGGTCTGCCACACGTTTCGCGTCAGTGTTCTCGCGAACAGGCGCGAGCCATCGGCGCTGTACCAGACACGGTCGACCGGGCCGCCAGCTAGCGAAGCGAGCGACAAATCGACGACAGTGCTGCCAACGCGCCTCCAATCGAGCAGGACTGCCGACTGGCCCCATGCCTGGGCCGTCATAGCGGCTGCTACGACCAATACTGTGGCAATGCGACACACGAACGAGTCCATTTTATCCCGAAACGGGCTCCTGGGGCCGGGCAAATCCCTGATACTGCACGGATTCTCACCCGATAATGCCTTAGGTCCTCTGTTTGCATTGCAATTTTGGTGTTAGACTGGGGTTCTTAGGACAATGCCCTCGATTCGGACCTTTACTACGGCGTGGCTCGTGTCAACAGCCATGGCGTGTATGTGTTCGGCTCAAAATTTTCCATTCTTTTCGTCCGACGCAGCCGCGAAAGTTATTTCTCTAACCGGGCAAGTTTCTGTTCTTAAAGATTCTACTCCCTGGGCCTTGCAGGTCGGCAGTCAGGTGCAGGTGCGGCAGGTGATTGTCACCGGTTCGGACGGGTTTGCAGTGTTCGAAGTCTCCGACGGCAGCACTTTCGAAGTGTTTCCGAACTCGCGCGTGACTTTCCGCGCCAACCCCGCCAACCTGAAAGACATCCTCGATGTCTGGCTTGGCCGCGTAAAGGTTCACATCCAGAAGCTGGGTGGTCAGCCCAACAACAATCGCGTCATCACGCCGACGGCGGTTATTTCCGTTCGCGGCACGGTGTTCGACGTCGCGGTTGAGGATCACGAATCTACGCTGGTGGCGGTGGAAGAAGGCTTGGTGGAAGTGCAGCATGCTTTGCTTCCGACCAAGACTCCGAAGCTCGTCAATCCCGGCGAATCCTTGCGCGTTTATCGCGATCAACCGCTGGCGCAGCGCTCCTCGCCGCAGAAGGATGCTGCCATTCAACAGGGCCTCCGTGCTGCGATGGAAGCGTTCTACCGGATTATTTATCGCGCTCCGTCTGCCGGTGGCGTGTCTCCCGTTCCTGGCGGCGGCGGTGGCGGCGTGGGCACTCCCGGCGGCGGCGCTCCCGGCGATGTTGAGACGGAACCTCCGCCTCCGCCCCCACCTCCTCCGCCTGCGCAGTAGTAGCCATTTCCGGCTTTCGCGCGTCCTTCCTTCGACATGAGACTTTTGCGTTCTTCCGTCGCGATTGCGGCTGCTCGTTCGTTTGTGGTTTTGTGTTCGGCGGCCGTTTGTTTTGGTCAGGCCCAATCAACGGCGCGCGAGGAAGGGATCACAGCAGACTGGGACGTGAAGGGCAAGATGCTCGCGCTGGCCAACGATGTGGCTCGCATCGAGGATTTGCTGGCGCGCACGCGACCCAAGGATTGGGTAGCCAAAGGCGCTCCGGACGCGTACATCCAACAACTGGAATCCTGCAAAGCTAGCTTCCAGTTGCTGCTTGAAAGCGCCGGCAAACTCGCGAAGGATCCTGAGCGTTTGTCGATAGCCCTGGAGACGCTGTTCCGGATGGACAGCATGGATATGCTGCTTACCTCCCTTCAGGGTGGAATTCGCAAGTATCAGGGGCCTTCGCTGGCCGATGACATCATGCGGTTCATTGCGGACAACAGCCGGCATCGCGACGTTCTGCGGCAACATAGTGTCGACCTGGCGGCGACGCGCGAGAATGAGTTCAAGGTGATGAGCGCGGAGACGCAGCGATGCCGCACGGAACTCGCTCGCAAGGATGCGCCGGAAACACAGCCTAGACCGGTGGTGCGAAGGAGAAAGTAGTGACCGAAACCCAGGTATTCGTTTGCAGCATCTGCAGCCAGCCGTCGCGCGACATTTGCGTGGCGTGCACAAAAGACTGCTGCGAAAACCACCGCTGCATGAAGTGCCTCTGCTGTAGTGACTGCTGCGTATGCGAAGTCACGCGGACCAGTGCATGAGCGCGCGCCTTGCAGTGGGGCTCATGATGTCAGCTTCCCTGCTCCCTGGAGCTTCAGCGGTTCTGGTCCACGGACATCGCGGCGCTCGAGCTGTGCTGCCCGAGAATACGCTGCCTGCGTTCGAGTATGCGATCGAGGCGGGCGTGCATGTGCTGGAACTGGATCTGGCCGTCACCAAGGACAACGTGCTGGTGGTGTCGCACGATCCCCATGTAAATCCGGTGATCTGCAAGGATGCGCCGCCGAAGCTCGCGATTCGAGAGTTGACGCTGGCGGAGTTGAAGCGCTTTGATTGCGGCGCGCTGAAGAACCCTTTGTTTCCCAAACAGAAGCCAATCCCAGGGACACGGATTCCGACGCTCGACGAGGTTCTCTCGCTTGCGTCAAAGGGTAAGTTCGAGTTCAACATGGAGACCAAGATTTTCGCGGCACATCCTGAGTTGACGCCAACGCCGGAAGAGTTCGCAAGCCTCGTGTTAGAGGCTGTGCGCAAGCGCCAGCTTGTGGATCGCGTGATCTTGCAGTCGTTCGACTTTCGCACATTGCATGCCATGAAGAAGCTGGAGCCTGCCATGCGGTTGGCGGCTCTGTATGAAGGGACGCCGAAGCCATTTGTGGCGATCGCACGCGAAGCAGGGGCCGGCATAGTTTCCCCCCGGTTTAATCTGGTCACAAAGGCCGAGGTGGAGGCCGCGCACGAGGCTGGACTTCAGGTGATTCCGTGGACGCCAAACACTCCCGAGGGCTGGCAGCACATGCTCGACTGCGGGGTGGATGCGATTATCACGGACGACCCGGCGGGCTTGTTTGCGTTTTTGAAGCGCGGGCGATAATCTTCTCGCGTTCCCCGGCCGCCCACGCCGACTGCAACTCCGTTTCGGGAATTCCGGCGGTGCGACCCAACAGGATGTACGACGGCAGCGCATGCGGCACGTGTCTCCAGCGCGCCATCTCAATCAGCGAAGTGAGCGCCTGCTTGCGAATCGAAGCCAGCGCATTGGCGGGACGGGATTCCGTCATGGTCACGAGCGCGACCGCAGCGTTATTCCGGTCCGTCCACACAGCGGAGTTCAGCATGGCCGCAAGCAGCGTGGGATCCAGAGAGATGCCTGCGTTCGGGTTGCGCTGACCGTACAGCCAAATCGCGGCCAAGGCGCGGATCGCATTTCCGCGAACTGTGGCGTCGCCGTCCTGCAGCGCGTACGTGAGGTCTTCCACGACGGACTTCTTGTCGTCGTGATATTGAAGGACGTACGCCGCCATCGCGCGATGGTCTTCGCTCGAAGCGGTTCTCAGGACCCCGCGCAACTCAGAACTGAATTGCCTGGCTAGCGGAAGGAAGGTTTCCTGAACCGCTCGCGCCGGGGCATACTGCAGGAACGAGTGTCCTTGTGTGAGGTCCTCGCCCGCTTGCCCGGCCCGGGCGGCCTCACTCACCTCGTCGATGAACTTGCGATAAGCGGTGGTGACGGCTTCGGGGATCTCGGGACCTTCTGTCGGGTCCGGCCGGTACGTTGCCGCGTCGGAACCTTTCTCGGCGATGCCGATGTATAGGATGATCTTTCCCGCTTCGCAACAGGCGGCTTCTACGGAGGCTTCCTGCACCCCGGGGATGCGTAGCAGTTCTTCTTCTACCGAGGAGGCGGATGGTGGCAGACGAGCGCCCATCGTCACTCCCGCCGCTTTCCGGATGGTGGCTGAAGGAATCTTACGAGCGCCGTAGACTTCGACCAGACCGATGGTCGGAGTTTGGGCCAGGCACAGGAGGGGAAGCAGAGACGCCAGGAGGAGCCGCACGACGCTTGGACGCGTGCGGCCCCCGAGAGTGTACGCGCTTACTTCCCTTTTTGTGGGGGAACGAGCGGACGCGCATCTGTTGTATTCTTCTGGCATGCTTAAACGAAGCGCCGCTGTCATTTGCGTGACTTGTGTGTTCATCGCAATCGCAACGCGTGGGCTATCGCAGACGGACGGTGAGCGCATCTCACCAGAGGATCTCGCGGCGATCCAGACCACGGTTGAACGACTCCTGGTGGCGGTCAATGACCGCGACGCAAAGGCCGTTTATGCGTTAACTGTCCCGTCCTTCGACGCACGAGGCGAAAACATGTGGTTTGATCGTGACGGCCAATCTCGATTCGGGCGCAGCAATGCGAGCTTGTATAAGGGAGTTGAGATCGCTGCTCTGGTGCGAGGCGCACGGTTGATCACAAATGATGTCGCGCTGGCTGAAGGCTTCTTCCGGACGACCCGGTGGCTGGCGGGCGATGACCCTGCAGGGTCGCTGATGGTGACCTTGGTGAAGCGGGATGGCAAATGGCTCGCGGCGAATGCGCGATTCGCTTCCTACCGATTCAGCGATGGCTCGACAATCATGGTCAAGCCGGTCGCGCCACATTCCGCTGCGGGCTCCGAGGGATGGATAGGGCTGTTCGATGGCTCATCTTTGGAGGCATTCACTGGACCGGCAGGTGAGCCAGTCAGTGGCTGCTGGAGAATCGATCAGGGCCTGCTTACGCTCGACCCGCAGCCTGGATTGCCCAATCGCAGCATCCGAACCAAGGACACCTTCGGATCCTTCGAGCTACGCTTCGATTGGAAAGTCGCGGCGAAAGCTAACTCCGGCGTGAAATACCGTCTGTTCTACCTGCATCGGTCCGACGCCTCTGGTCATGAATATCAGCTTGCCGACGATGCGGGCGATCCAGGCGCCATTCAAAACGCAACGGAACGGTCCGGGGCGCTGTACAACCAGATTGCTCCTTCTAAGCCCGCCGTACGCCCAGCAGGAGAGTGGAACAGCAGCGCAATCATCGTGCGTGGACGCCACTGCGAACACTGGTTGAATGGCGAGAAAGTCGTAGAGTACGAGACCAACTCCGGACCACTCGTTGGACCGCTGGTATTCCAGAATCACCAGTCTCAGGCGTGGTTTCGAGACGTGAAGATCCGGCGTCTGGATTAGCCCGTTACGCCTGCTTTTCCGCGAGGTCGCCGATGATGGGGAGCTTGAAGCGCTCACCTTGATACGCTTTGACCATCAGCAGAATCCAGAGACCCAGGAAAGCGAGCGAGATCAGCATCGCCACCATACTCATGATTGTTATCAAGGCCCAAGGCAACATCATGAAGATGATGGTCTCGAGAATCCAGACCGCAATCCAGGCTCCGTTCAGGAAGATGGACTGGAAGGCATGAAAGCGGACGAACTTGTCCTGGTTGTATGGCGTAAGCACCAGGAAGAGAATGCCCGTGATAAACCCGAGCACG
>DASQDN010000296.1:0-3811 GCA_035634155.1 Bryobacteraceae bacterium
TACCAACCCTGTGGCTTAAACAGCCGGCCCGCAACTTGTATGACATCATCCCATCGACATGTCGCAATCCCCACTGGATTGCGGGCGCCGGACACCGTGATCAGATCCGTCTTTGGAAGTAGCGATACGTCACCCTGGGACCACCAGCAGCACGTAACTAAATCATCGCTGAGATCCTTGATGCAATCAATTTGCGCCCATTCGACCGCTGGCGCCTCGCCGTTCGGCGCCTGCTTATGGTCAGCCTGCCGCTGATACGCCACGGCCATCTCGACGGTACGCATCCACTTGAATCTCTGATAGGACTGACTGGTGATCGGAGGCAACCAAGTATGCCATTCGTCTCCAGATAATTGAAACGCCAGGAACGAAACGCGTTCCTTCTGTTCCAGACCAGTCATTAATAGAGCTACTGTTTGCTCTAAACTCGTTTCATCCTCGGCGTCGCCAATCACGCAAAGGTTGGGGTGGGGAATCGCGGCGATCCACGCCCCGTGAGATCCGAGGGACTCCAGGAGGGACTCGGCCATGAGCAAGCGGGTTGCATCGTAGCCATCCCTTGCTGCAAAGACATAAACAGAGTCAAGCGGCTGAAAGACAATGCGGCGCGCCGCGAGATTCCGGCCTGCAAGCTGGAGCGCATCGTCAAAGGTCATGGCCCAACTACGAAGCTGTTGATGCGTCACCGTTGTTGGTTGACCACGACGGGGCTCGTGGATGATCGTGAGCGCTAAGTCATTGCCAACAAGTTCGAATGGGAACCTTTCGTGGATCGGGGCATGCTGCAGCGCAAACTCTACGTCGACGCGCGACTTCAATAGCGGCATCAGGCGAGCGCGTGCACTTCCACCTGTGCGAAAGCGCCATGGCACAATCGCATCGCGGATGAATCGGCCCAACAATGGACCCGAGGGTCTTTTAGGGGAGTTGAACATACTTTGGTTCGCTATTGATCCTGCGAGTCCACCTCGAGGCAATCAGCGAAAGAACTGCGTGCTTCCCTCGGCAGGAAAGGCGTTCTTATGATGGCGGATCGTGGGCCGCCGGACCGCCAGAGGCCAGATGACTTCGACGATGTCGAACCGCGCGGCACACTCCAGCAGTGAGTGGCTCTTCAGATACGCGTTGGCTGCACGCGTCATGCGCTCACGCCGCCGGCGATCGACCGCTTCGGCGGCGGTGGCCACGGCCTCGCTACGCCGCGTCTTCACTTCCACGAAGACGACGGTCCGGCCATCCACGGCAATCACGTCGAACTCGCCGTAGCGCGAGCGATGCCGGCGGGCAATGATCGTGTAGCCCAGCCGTCGAAGATGGCGGGCCGCCGCTCGCTCGCCGCGCTCTCCCAGAGTGGGCCGAGGAAACCTCGCAGCAAGCCAGGCCCCGAGCTTCATGGCAACTCACGCAGCGAAAGATAGGACGCGTCTGCGGCTCGAACTACTCCGCGGCGGCGGCCTTGGGTTCCACGCGGCGCTCGCGCAGGCGGGTCGCCTTGCCGGAGCGTTCGCGCATGTAGTACAGCTTTGCCCGGCGCACCACGCCGCTGCGCTTCACCTCGATCTTGGCGATACGGGGCGAGTGGAGCGGGAACTTCCGTTCGACCCCCTGCCCCGCCACGATTCGGCGCACCGTGAACATGTCGCGCGCACCCGACCCGCTGCGGGCGATCACCACTCCGGAGAAGATCTGGATCCGCTCCTTGTCGCCTTCCATGATCTTGGTGTGCACGTCCACCGTGTCGCCAATGGCGAAGCTCGTGATCTCTTCAGCCGGCTTCAGGCTCGACTTCTCAACGCTCTCAAGAATCTGCTGGCTCATTTCCATCGTCCTTAGTTCGGATTGAATAGGCCCGCGGATGAACGCGGTTTTAGCGGGTTGGCGCGGATCAGATCGGCGAAATTCGCCCGATCCGCGTTCATCCGCGTCCCATTTTTATTGCAATAAGTCGGGTCTGCGCTTCTCGGTTCGTTGCCGGCTGCTTTGCTCGCGCCACTTGGCGATTTCGGCGTGGTCGCCGCTCAGCAGCACTTCCGGCACTTCGTGGCCGCGGTACTCTCGCGGTCGGGTGTACTGGGCAAACTCCAACAGGCGGTTGCCCGTGGAGAATGAATCATAACGGCCGCTCTCCTGGTCTCCCAGCACGCCTGGAACGAGCCGAATCACGGCGTCGATCACCACCATGGCGGCCACTTCGCCGCCGTTGATCACAAAATCGCCGATCGAAACCTCGATCGGGTTCAGGATGTCGCTTACCCGCTGGTCGAATCCCTCGTACCGTCCGCAAATCAGCACCAGCCGGGCGTGCTGGGCGAGCTCCTCGACCAGCCGCTGGGTGAGCGGGCGGCCCTGCGGGGAGAGCAAAACCACCTGACCCGGCGCGTCTCCCAGTTGTTGTACTGCCTCGACCGCCTCGACGACCGGCTCCGGCTTGATGACCATGCCGGGCCCGCCGCCAAACGGGCGATCGTCCACACAATGATGCTTGTCTCGCGTCCAGTCCCGGATGTTGTGCAGCTCGATCTGAACCAGTTCCCGATCAATCGCCAGCTTCAACAGGCTTTGGGTCTGGTATCCGGTGAAGATCTCGGGAAACAGCGTCAGGACGTCGAACCACATATTTCGTGTGTCATGCTCTCGTCCGCGTGAGCATGCGAACCACCAACTTACTTCCCATGCTCACGAAGACGAGAGCATGCCACCCACAGTCTCGGCATGGCACGAGTGCCGCGCTCAGCCCTCGGCGGGCTGCTGGGTGCTCTCGGCAGGCGTGGTTGCGGAGGACTCGCCTTCGCCAGCGCCCGCCGCCGCTTCTTCGGAAGCCGTCTTGGCATCTTCCGCCGTCTTGGCCTCCTCGGCCGCCTTAGCCTCGGCCTCCTTCGCCGCCGCAGCCGCCAGCTCCGCTTCGCGCTGCTGCTTGGGCTTCGACACCGCCGGCCCGGCCGCGGGCACCGACTTGGGCGCCGTCAGCTTGGCCAGGGCCTGCTGCTGCGCCTCCAGGTGCGTGCCGTTGGGGCCGTACTTCTTGATCAGCACCGCCACCTTTTCGCTAGGCTGCGCGCCGACCCCGAGCCAATACGCGACGCGCTCCGCGTTGAACCGGACGCGAGCGTCGGTCTCCGGCACGGTCGGATCGTAGGTGCCCAACTCCTCGAGCACGCGCCCATCGCGGGGCGCCCGCTTGTCCGTGGCACAAATGCGGAAAAACGCCCGGTGCGCCTTGCCCATCTTCTTCATGCGAATAGCTACCGACACGACTGGCTCCTCACGAGCTGACCGAAGGCCTTACCCCGCCCGAGATTCGGACGGCGAATCCACCATCTTGGCCGAAACGGGGGCGGTTTGGCAAGTGGCAGTTTGGCGGGGTTTTTGGGGGCGGCGGCGGGGGGAGCCATGCTGAACGAGGAATGCTGAATGCTAATTTCGGAGGGTGGAAGGCGCGGCTATCCGCCGGCGGAGTCGTCCTGAGTGAGAGATTGAGTGAGAGATCTCGATCGCTGCAATTTCGGGTGGCAAAACGTGCGTTTTTCGACCTTAACCCTGGGGGTCCCATTCAGATCCGTCCGTTGTTCCAGAGGATTGCGATTGTGGGCTGAGTGTATCCCTTCGTACAGTTCACGCGTCGCCCGCGACGTCCCGGAGCGCTTGCTATGTCCACCGATAGCCGTCCTCGCAGCTTCCCCGGCGTGTTTGTCGCCGCTTCTCTGGCTTGGGGCCTTGGCGCCGCGACGGCTGCGGCCGCGCCCATTACTTTTGGATTCAACGCGGTCGTCACCGATGTGCGCCTCGATTCACTCTCCCCGGTCACGTTTCC
>DASQDN010000297.1:0-7819 GCA_035634155.1 Bryobacteraceae bacterium
TAGCGACGACGAGGCGTTTGAAAACGCTCTCGATGAGGCGGAGCGAACCGAGGTGGGCGCCAAGATCCGCTTCATTATCAACTGTCAGTTTTCTTCCGTAGCACACGAGGCCGCTCTGCTTGCTGAAATCTTCCACGGCAAGTCCCGAGAGGAACTCGCCGTTCTCATCGGCATCTTGTCCCGCCAGAAGGAAGCCCTCCTGACCGACTCGTCCGACTAGGCCCGCACGCGCTGCTGGATGTACTGGGCGGCTTCTCCTACAGGGACGTCGGCCGATTGCTTCGTGCGGCGTTCCACCACCTCCACCATACCCTGCGCGAGCTTCTTGCCAATCGTAATCCGGTATGGGATACCGACCAAGTCGGCGTCCTTAAACTTCACACCCGGCCGCTCATCGCGATCGTCGAGCACCGCATCCAGGCCGCCTGCCTTACACGCCGCGAGCAGGTCGTCTGCCGCTCGCTTCTGGTTTGCGTCGACGTAATTAACGGGCGTGATTACCACCTGGAAAGGCGCAATGGAGGGCGGCATGGAGATCCCGTCTTTGTCGGCGTAAAGCTCGATGGCAGCGCAAAGGATCCGCTCAACGCCGATGCCATACGAACCCATGATGACCGTGACTTCCTCACCGGACTCGTTGGTCACCTTCAATCCCATCGACTCGGAGTACTTGTAGCCGAGCTTGAATATATGCCCGATCTCGACGGACTTGTGGATCTCAAGCGGAGCGCCGGTGTTAATCTCAGTGTCGCCTTCGGCAACCTGCCGAAGATCGAAGAACTCGGCCTGGAAATCCTCACCAGGGGTGACGTTCTTCAGGTGATAATCGTTTTCGTTTGCGCCGGCGATCATATTGCGTCGGCCTTGCAGCGCAACATCGGCCAGGATGCGAATCTTTTTGATACCCACCGGTCCAAGCGATCCCGCGTCAGCGCCGAAGTGCTGCCGGATCTCCTCCGGGTGAGCGGGCCGGATCTCCTTGCCGCCGGTGACGTCGGCGAACTTGGTTTCGCTCAAGCTGTGGTCGCCGCGAAGCAGCGCAAGCACGGGCGTGCCGTCCACCGTCATCACCAGACTCTTCATCTGCGAGGTCTCCGGCAAGCCTGTGAACTCCGCCACTTCCGCGATGGTCTTGCGATTGGGCGTATGGAATTTCTCAGGCGCCAGGTCGCCCTCAGGATCGGGAATAGAAGGAGGCACGGAACGCGACACGGCCTTCTCCAGATTGGCAGCATACCCCGTGGAAGGACACGAGACCACGAAGTCCTCCCCCGCGCTGGTAGCCACCATGAACTCGTGCGACTGGCTACCGCCCATCGACCCCGAGTGCGCTTCCACCGCAACATACTTCAACCCGCAGCGGTCGAAAATCCGGCGATACGCCTCGTAATGCTTGTCGTAGGCGGCGTCGAGACCGGGCTTGGCCAAGTCGAATGAGTACGAGTCCTTCATGATGAACTGCCGTACCCGAAGCAGCCCCGATTTCGGCCGGGGTTCATCTCGAAATTTGGTTTGAATCTGATACCAGATTTGGGGCAGTTGCTTATAGCTGCGGAGTTCGCCGCGGGCGACGAAGGTCATGTTTTCTTCGTGCGTCATGCCCAGACACAAGGGCCGCCCGAAGCGATCCTTCAGCCGGAACATGTTGTCGCCCATCACATCCCAGCGGCCGGATTCCTGCCATAGTTCGGCCGGGTGCAACGCCGGCAGCAGCATCTCCTGCCCGCCGATCGCGTCCATCTCCTCGCGGATGATTTGCTGGATTTTGTTCAGCGATCGTTGCGCGAGAAAGAGGTAGTTGTAGATGCCCGCGGATAGCTGGCGCACATAGCCGGCCCGCAATAGAAGCTGGTGACTGATCACTTCCGCTTCGGCGGGATTCTCGCGCAATGTGGGGATAAAGAGGTGGCTCCAACGCATAAAGAAAGGCAGGCCTTTTCGGGGTAAGCCCAATTCTAGCATGCTAAAATAGCCGTTCGACCTCATGAAGATAGCGATTGCGGCCGACCACGCGGGGTATTCCTTGAAAGAGGCGCTACGGCAGCGGCTGTCGGCGGGAGGCCACGACGTGCTCGACTTCGGGACCACTTCTTCAGAGTCAACCGATTACCCCGACTACGCTCTCGCAGTCAGCGAGCAAGTGGCTTGCGGGGAAGCTACCCGAGGAATCCTGGTGTGTTCCACCGGCATCGGCATGTCCATCGCGGCCAACAAGGTCTCCGGCATTCGGGCCGCCGTAGTGACCAGCGAACAAGGCGCGGAATTGACCCGTTCGCACAACGACGCCAATGTAATCGCACTAGGCGCCAAGTTCCTGAACATCGATGAGGCGTCTCGCCTGGTAGCCATCTTCCTTTCAACCGAATTTGACGGCGGGCCGCGGCATGCTCGACGGATCGAGAAGATTGCCGCGATGGAAAGCAAAGCGCACGAGGAGCAAGCGACACGAGCATGAGCAACACACGTACGATGGCGCGGAGTCTGGCTGAGGCCGATCCGCAGGTGTATGCGGCGATCCGCGCCGAGTTGGAACGTCAGGACAGCCGGCTGGAGTTGATCGCCAGCGAGAATTTCACCTCCGAAGCCGTTTTGGAGGCGACGGGCAGCGTTTTCACCAACAAGTACGCAGAAGGGTATCCCGCCAAGCGCTATTATGGCGGCTGCGAGCACGCGGACGTGGTCGAGAACCTTGCTCGCGACCGCGCCAAGCAGCTATTCAAGGCAGAGTACGCCAATGTCCAGCCGCACTCCGGGTCACAGGCCAACCAAGCGGCGTATGCCGCGGTGCTGCAACCCGGCGATACCGTGCTTGGGATGAACCTGGCCCACGGCGGACACCTCACCCACGGCCATCACCTGAATTTCTCAGGGAAGACGTACAAGATCGTCCCTTACGGCGTGCGCAAGGAAGACGAGGTCATCGATTACGACGAACTCGCTCGCCTCGCGGAAGAGCATAAGCCGAAGATGATCATCGCTGGCGCCAGCGCCTACCCACGCATCATTGATTTTAAGCGCTTCCGCGAAGTAGCAGATTCGGTCGGAGCGCTATTCCTGGTCGATATGGCGCACTTTTCCGGGCTGGTCGCGGCGGGTCTCTACCCCAACCCATGCGAGCACGCCGACATCGTCACCTCGACCACTCACAAGACGTTGCGCGGCCCCCGCTCGGGGCTGATCCTGGCGCGCCAGCAGTATGGAGCCGCCATCGACAAGACCGTCTTCCCAGGTACCCAGGGTGGACCGCTGGTCCACGTGATCGCCGCCAAGGCCGTCTGCTTCCTGGAAGCCATGACACCGGAGTTCGTCGAGTACCAGAAGCGAGTCATCCAGAACGCAAAGGCGCTCGCCGCCGGACTTGCCTCGGAAGGCTTCCGCATCGTGTCCGGCGGGACCGATTCGCACTTGCTGCTGGTAGACGTCTTCGCCAAGGGCCTCCGCGGCAAGGAAGCCGAGCACAGCCTGGATCTGGCGCACATCACCGTCAATAAGAACGGCATCCCGTTCGACGTGAATCCGCCTCTCAACCCCAGCGGCGTTCGTCTCGGCAGCCCGGCCGTGACAACGCGGGGCTTCGGCGAGGCGGAGATGCGCGAGGTTGCTTCGTGTATCGCGCAAGTGCTTGCCGATCATAGCGCTGAAGAGAATTTGGCTTCCGTTCGCAACCGCGTGAAGAAGCTGACGGACAAGTTCCCCCTGTACGCCTGGAAGAGCCAGACGGTCGGCGCGTAAGGCCGCAATGCAGCCGCTCCGTATCGTCATTGATGTCCGGCACATCAAAGACTTCGGTATCGGCACATATATTCGTAACTTGGTTAAAGCACTGGCCGAAGTGGACCGGGAAAACCGGTACATGCTCGCCACGAACGATCCGCAGATCCCCGACTTCGGCCAGCTGCCCGACAACTTCGAGACCGTGCTGCACCACGAGCCGAAGCGTCCGCAATGGGACAACATCGCGTTCCCGTGGTTTCTGAAAGGCCTAGCGCCGGATCTGGTTCATCTGCCTCGCAACGACGTGCCGATCTTCATGCAGCACCGGTACGTCGTCACCATCCACGACATGAGCAGTTTCCTCTTCGGCGGCCGCACCGGTACGCGCGAGGATATCCGTCTGTATCGCTTCCGCAGGGGACTGCTGCGGGCACAGCGAGTGATCGCCGTCTCATCGGCCACGCGCCGGGACGTGGAGCACCTTCTCGGCGTTCGACCAGAGCGCGTCCGGCTCGTCTACAGCGCCCCCGACCCGAACTTCCTCAATCGCCCGACCGACCCGGACATGGGGCGGCGGCTGCTGGAGCGATTCTCCATCCAGCACCCATATATCCTGTACGCGGGGCGCATTCGACCCCACAAGAACATCCCCCGGCTGGTGGAGGCGTTCGCGGTCGTGCGGAGTGAGTTGGAGAATCACCCGGTCTACAAGGATCTGAGGCTCCTGATCATCGGGGATGAGATCAGCCGGAATCCGGAGGTCCGCCGCGCCGTCGCCCAGACGCACACCGAGCAGGTGGTGCGCTTTCTCGGGTTCGTTCCGTTCGATACCCTACGGCAATTCTACGCCTCGGCGAGCGTGTTCGCCTTTCCATCGCTGTACGAAGGGTTCGGCCTACCTCCCCTGGAAGCTATGGCGACAGGGATCCCGGTGGTGACCTCGGCCGTCAGTTCGCTGCCCGAAGTGGTCGGCGATGCGGCCATGATCGTCAACCCGGAGAACGTGTTCGACATCGCTCGCGGACTGCGGGAGGTGCTGGTCGACGAGGCGCTTCGCACTCGGCTGATCACCGCTGGCCATCGGCAGGTCCGGCAGTTCAACTGGCGCCGGACAGCCGAGCAGACGCTCGAAGTGTACCGCGAAGTCGCCAAGCGCCACTAGAGCTAAACCCATTCGCAGACGGGACTTACCAAGTACGCCCTGGCTCGCACCAAGTGCGTGATGGGCCGTCCTTCCATGTGGACCCGCTGCCACGCGGAAGGATGCCCATGCGCATCCTCGGGGATCAGATACACCGCGCCTCCTGACGCAGCCACGCGTCGGACGATTCCGCCATTTCCGGATTTCACGACAAAATACGCGCCGCTGTCGATCTCGCTGCGGGCGCGCACGGACTGATCCAGCAGGGCCACGTCGCCCGCAGTGAAGAGCGACGCCATACGGACGTCTTCCGCCAGTCGGACGGCGACCGGGTTCTGGATCGACGAAACCTGAGCTCCGGCAAATGGCAGGCGTTCGGTGCTGCTAATTGAAGTCGGCCAGGCGTGCCCCGGCCCGATTTCTCCGTTCAAAAGCGGGACATAAACGTAGCCGCCATTATGAACGAAACCAAGATGCGCCTCGATAGTCTCACGCTGGATGAGATCGAGCAGCGAAAGGCGCAGATGCTGGAGGATCTGATCGCTTAGCTCAGGGGAAAGCGCCCTCGCACCCTTGAGTACGTTGTGGATGTGTGGTTGCGAGACCCCGACCAGGCGAGCCAGCCCACGCTCGGTCAATTCACCATTACGTACACGCGCTCGAAGAACACCAATTAGGGCGCTGCGTACGTCACCGAACAGCATTTAGAAACCTCGACGGCCTATTCTTCCCAGCTATAGGGAAATTTTCCCAGTACTAGGAAGATTTTACCCTCTCGTCGCAGCGGGGTGGGAATAGCGTCGCCCGGCGCAGCGCGAATTGGCCTATCTCCTTGCGTCGCAAGAGGTAGTCTCTCTTGCGAGCTCAGATACGCGGCTGCTTACTCACACCTTATCTCTCCTAAGTAGTTTTCCTAATAGACGAAATTTTGCCCGGCCATACGATGGATACATAAATCCCATCCGCAAGGGTGGACAAATAAAAAATAAGGATTTACAACGATGGAGTGGAAGCAGTCCGATCTCGTGGCCCTCGCCATGGAAACGTGCGCAGTGTGCAGCGGTTATGGGGTGAAGTCATCCCACAACAACTCTTTGACGACGTGTAAGTGCGTGTATCGCGGCATTTTTCGTATCTGCTATGAGCGATTCAAAATGTCCGTCCAGCGGAAGGAAAGCATTGGGCGTCCGACCCTTGAGCACACCTCTGCTGTGCATACTCGCCTGAACTGGGCGCGTAAGCACGAAGAATTTGTAGCGGATTTTTTGTTGGTTACCAAGCGCACCTTGAACGATAGCGAATACAGGATTTTTAATTATCATTTCCTTCTGGGCGCCGACTGGAAACTCTGCTGCCGTAAGCTCAACATGGAGAAGGGGATCTTTTTCCACGCGTTGTACCGGATCATGGTAAAACTCGGCCGGACTTTTGTTGACCTGGAACCCTACGGACTCTACCCTGTTCACGAGTACTTCCATGGCGCTCGCGGACAGGTAACCGTCCAGCCGATTCGCGAACTGAATGATCGCTCCCTCAGCAAGAAAGTGCCGCTTCGTAAAGTAGCCTGATCCCGCCCGCTCGTCGAACGCAGAGGGGCCTCCTCCCCCGCCCCTCTGCTAAACTATCCCCATGACTCTGGAAGAGTTGGAAAGAGAGTACGTTACGCTCCGTCGGCAAGCCGAAGCCGTGCGGAGCTATCTTTGACGCTCCTTCTAAACGCACCCAACTGCAAAAGACCGAAGACGAAATCAGCTCCCCCGATTTTTGGAACTCCCCCGAACGCAGCCAGAAAGTAATGCAGGATCGCAAGCGTCTCGAGGAGGGTATCGAGAACGAGCGCCGCGTCGCGTCCGGCGTTTCCGACCTGGATACCTTGTTCGAACTGCTGCGCGAGGGCGAGGACGTTTCGGCTGAGCTCGAACGCGAGATCCGCAATTTCAGCGTGGTCGTGGACAAGCTTGAGACCGGCATGCTGTTGTCGGGCGAGAACGATCACCGCAGCGCCATCATCACCATCCATCCCGGCGCTGGTGGCACCGAGAGCCAGGATTGGGCCGAGATGCTCCTCCGCATGTACCTGCGCTGGACCGAGCGGAATGGGTTCAACGCCGTTGTCACCGATCGTCTGGAAGGCGAGGGAGCCGGGATTAAATCAGCCACCTTCGAAGTGAATGGCGAAGGCGCTTACGGTTTGCTGCAGTCCGAGATCGGCGTCCACCGGCTAGTCCGCATATCCCCCTTCGATTCGGCTGCCCGCCGGCACACCTCATTCGCCTCGGTCTTCATCTACCCGCAAATTGACGACGAGATCAAGATTGACATTCGGCCGGAGGATCTCCGCGTGGACGTTTATCGCGCCAGCGGAGCCGGAGGCCAGCATGTCAATCGGACCGAATCGGCCGTGCGAATGACACACCTGCCCACCAACCTCGTGGTGCAGTGCCAGAACGAACGCTCGCAGCACAAGAATCGAGCCAGCGCCATGAAGCAGCTCCGCGCCAAGCTCTACGAGTTTGAGATGGAAAAAAAGCGCGAGCAGGAGCGAAAGCTCGAGGACTCGAAGCTCGACGTGAATTTCGGCAGCCAGATCCGTAGCTACGTGCTGGCGCCTTACCGCATTGTGAAGGATCACCGCACCAAGTACAGCAGCGGCGACGTAGATCGCGTTCTTGACGGCGACCTGGAATCCTTCATGCACGCCTACCTGGTTTGGAAGAAGACGGGCAAGACGGCAGGCGATGGCGCAGACGACCTACCCGACTAAGGAAGAGATCGCGACCGCAGCGGCCATTCTGCGCCGGGGCGGCCTGGTCGCCTTTCCTACCGAGACGGTATACGGGCTGGGAGCGAATGCGCTCGACCGCGAGGCTGTACGGAGGATCTTCGAGGTGAAGGGGCGACCGGCCACCAGCCCGCTGATCGTGCACGTCGACTCGATTGCCATGGCCGCTGCTCAGGTGGTCG
>DASQDN010000298.1:0-5147 GCA_035634155.1 Bryobacteraceae bacterium
CGTTTGTCATGCTGTTCGCCGCGGGTCTGTTCGTCCGGACACTCAGCAACCTGCACTCGGTTGAACTCGGGTATGCTCGCGAGAATATCCTGCTGTTCTCCGTGAATGCGCGCCAGGCTGGGCATGGCAAACCGGAGATCGCCACGTTCTACTCGGAGCTGCGCAAGCGGCTCGAAGGGATTCCCGGAGTGACCAGCGCTACGCTTTCGCATGCCTCGCTCATCAGCGCAGGCCATGCGGGAGCGACATACCGTGGCGCGGTCCGGATCGGCACTGTTCCCGTGGATGGCGCACAGGTGTTGCTTGCAGGGTCGCGGTTCCTGACCACGATGAAGATCCCAATCCTGGCAGGGCGTGAGATTGACGATCGCGACCAACCGAGTTCTACGCCGGTTGCAGTGATTAGCGAACGGGTGGCTCGGACTTACTTCGGCAATGAGAATCCGGTGGGTCGGCGGATCACGTTCGTCGGCGAGAATCGCGATCTCCAGATCGTTGGTGTGTCGGGGAATGTGCGGTACGGCGGCCTGAAAAACGAAGAGAGTCCGATGACCGTGTTCGCGGCCGCCAGCCAATCTGCTTCGGACCTGATGACTTACGCGCTAAGCACCACGGGAGATCCGCTGAGGTATGTCAGCAGTGTGCATCAGATCGTCAGGGAAGCCGATCCACGCATACCTGTGACACGTGTGGGCACACAGGCTGCCGAGGTCGATCGAACGATCAGCCGAGAAATCACGTTCGCTAAACTGTCCACGGGTTTTGCGGTTCTCGCGCTGCTAATGGCGTGCATTGGACTTTACGGAACCATGTCGTACAACGTCGCGCGGCAGGTGGGCGAGATTGGGATTCGTATGGCGCTGGGCGCCCAACGCCCAGCTGTCGTATGGATGGTGTTGCGCCGCGTTCTTCTGCTATCGGCCGTGGGACTTTCGGTCAGCGTGCCCGCGGCGTTGACGGCATCGAGGCTTCTCCGATCGCTTCTGTTCGAGACGCAACCAAACGATCCGGGAACGCTGGCGATGGCTGGAGGAGTCCTGCTGACCGCCGCGATACTGGCCG
The DNA here is from genome assembly GCA_035634155.1 of Bryobacteraceae bacterium. Classification (GTDB taxonomy): domain Bacteria; phylum Acidobacteriota; class Terriglobia; order Bryobacterales; family Bryobacteraceae; genus DASQDN01. The sequence goes on from DASQDN010000298.1 coordinate 1,063, forward strand.
GCTATGCGCCTGCGAGGCGGGCATCGCGGATCGATCCGATGGCGGCTCTGCGGCAGGATTAACGCGATGTTGCAGGTACCCTCACGCTACCTGAGCATGGCGCGCTAGCTGCTTAGTCAGTCAGTAAGTGATGACGAAGGTAGACGCGAATCTCATCTCTGACACGGCGGAAGAGGGCGAGACGTTCGGCTTCGGATCCTGCGAGCGCGGCCGGATCGTCGAAGGCATGGTGAATGCGGTTGGCGTGGCCTGAGAAGATGGGGCAGCTTTCCTTTGCGTTGTCGCAGACGGTGAGTACGTAATCGAAAGCTTCACCCGCGAACTCATCGACATGCTTCGACCGATGAGTTGTGAGATCGATGCCGATCTCCTTCATCACCGCGACCGCCTCGGGCCGCACATGTCCGGGCTTCGTGCCCGCGCTTTCCACTTCGAAGCGGTCGCCGGCATCGTGGCGCAACAGGCCCTCGGCCATTTGACTGCGGGCCGAATTGCCGGTACACAGGATCAGCACCTTCTGTTTTTGCATAGTCGTTGTCATCCTCTTACGGTAGGAACGGGGAACCAGTCACGAGTTCGGTTGCACGCCGCGCAGACCGACAGCATTACAGGCACTTCGACCAGCACACCCATTACGGTGGCAAGCGATGCGCCGGATTCGGGCCCAAAGAGAGCAATGGCCGTGGCGACTGCGAGTTCAAAGAAGGTCGATGCACCGATCAGCGCGGCCGGGGCGGCGACGGATTGCTCCACCCTCAGAAGCTTCATCAGTCGAAAAGCAAGGCCGGCGTTGAAGTACACCTGTATCGTGATCGGCACAGCGATGAGGATCGCGTGAAAGAAGCGGCCGGTGATATTGTCCGCCTGGAAGCAAAGATGAATACCAGCGTGAGAGGTCAGCGAAGACGCTCCTGAAACAAGAAACTGCACCACCGGCACAAAGAGCACCATCATGATGAGGTCGTTAACCGACACCTGCATCAGTGTGTACGCCGGATCTCCGTTCGTGAGATGGCTCCAAACGAACACCATCGCCGTGCAGGGCGCCGCGGCAAGGATGATGCATCCAGCGATGTATTGGTCAGCTTCCGCAGGGCTGATGAAGCCAACGAAGACGATCCGGATAAAGACCCACGCGAGCAGCGCCATCGAGAACGGCTTGACCACCCAGTTGACGAGAAACGTAACCACGCCGGCGAGCATGCAAAGCGCTACCCAGATCGAAAGGTACGCTCGAAGAAGCCGATTCCGCCCGAAGCTTGTTGGGGCACGGCTGTGCGTGTGCTCATGACGTGCCTTAATTCTACAACTATCGAAATATAGCGACGCGGCCGAAGTTCAGGATTGCGGCGTCCCTACACCGACCGCCGCGTTGGAGAACGCGGCCATAGCCTGGAGTTTCGCCCTGGCGGCGCCCGAGTCGATGGCGGCGGCGGCGATTCGCATGCCTTCGGGAAAAGTCGCGGCTTTCCCCGCGGCAACCAATGCCACCGAAGCGTTTACCAGCACAATATCTCGCTTAGGGCCTTTGGCGCCTTGCAGGATCTCCCACGTGATTTCGCGATTCGTTTCTTTGTCAGCGCCCTTCAAGTCTTCAGCGTTGGCAACCGGAACTCCGAAGTCATCCGGCGTGAGCGTGTGCTCGGCAATTGCGCCGCGCCGAATTTCCAGCACTCGCGTTTCCGTGGTTGTGGTGATCTCGTCAAGCCCATCGAGTCCGTGCACCACGTAGCCGCGCTGCAAACCCAGAGTCGCCAGCGCTTCGGCCATGAGTTCAGCAGCGCGAATTGAAGGGGCGCCCACTACTTGTGCCGTCGGATTGGCAGGATTCACTAATGGGCCAAGCAGATTGAAGGCCGTACGCATCTTGAGCTCGACGCGCGCCGGCTGCGCGTGCTTCAGCGCAGGATGCATCGCCGGAGCCCACATGAAACCGATGCCGACTTCTCGGATGGATTCCGCTATGCGGTCCGGCGCCGCTTCGATGTTGACGCCGAGTTCTTCCAGGATGTCCGCGCTGCCGCACTGGCTCGATAACGAACGATTGCCGTGCTTGGCCACCTTCACTCCTGCTGCTGCCACGACAAACGCGGCGACGGTGGAGATGTTGAAGGTACACGCGCCATCGCCCCCGGTGCCGCAGGTGTCGAGGATCGGCTCGCTGGTGATGCCGGTTTGAACCTTGATGGACTTCGCGCGCGCGGAGCGGGCAAAGCCGACCAGTTCGTCCGCAGTCTCGCCTTTCATGCGTAGCGCAACCAGGAACGCGGCGATCTGGGAAGTGGTGACGGAGCCGCTGAGGATCAGGTCCATCACCAGGTGCGCTTCGGCAATGGATAGGTTCTCGCGGTTCACCGCTTTGTGAAGGTAGCTGATGAACGACATGCTATAGTTGACGGTTGGCTTCCCTGCCAGACTAGCACGATGAAAATTCACGAGTATCAAGCCAAGGCCTTGCTGGCCAAATACGGCGTCCCTGTGCCACGCGGAGAAGTGGCTGAAACCGTCGAACAAGCGGTGGAAGCAGCACAAAAGCTCGGCGGCAGAGTGGTGGTCAAGGCACAGATTCACGCCGGCGGACGAGGCAAGGGCGGGGGCGTGAAGCTCGCCACCGGAGCCGATGAAACGCGGCAGGTGGCAAGCCAGATTCTGGGCATGACGCTGATCACACATCAGACGGGTCCGGAAGGCCGGCTGGTGCAAAAGGTGCTCGTCGAAGAGACGCTGCCCATCGCGAAGGAATTGTACTGCGGCCTGGTACTGGATCGCGCTTCGGGCAAGGTGGTGTTCATGGCGTCGTCGGAAGGCGGCATGGACATTGAAGAAGTCGCCGCCCACACTCCGGAGAAGATTCTGAAGGAAACGCTGGAGCCCGGCGCGGGATTGTCGCCTTACCAGGCTCGCAAGCTGGCGTTCGGGATCGGTGTGCCGGCCGCGAGTTTAAACGCGGCAGTCGCTTGCATGGTGGCTTTGGCTAAGGCGAATGAGTCGCTCGACGCATCGCTGGCCGAGATCAACCCGCTCGTCATTACCGAAGACGGTCGTGTTGTAGCGCTGGATGCGAAGATTGGGCTCGACGACAACGCGGCGTTTCGTCACAAGGATCTGGCCGGGCTTCGGGACATCAACGAAGAAGATCCGCTCGAAGTGGAAGCTTCCAAGTTCGGCTTGAACTACATCAAGCTCGACGGCACCGTCGGCTGCATGGTGAACGGCGCAGGGTTGGCGATGGCGACGATGGACATTATTAAGTATGCCGGCGGGAGCCCGGCAAACTTCCTGGATGTCGGCGGCGGCGCCACTGCCGAGCAGGTGAAGAACGCGTTCCACATTCTGCTCTCCGACAAGAGTGTGAAGGCCGTGCTGATCAACATCTTCGGCGGCATTCTTCGCTGCGACACGCTGGCGACGGGCGTGGTGAATGCGGCGCGCGACCTGCACATTCAGATTCCCATCGTGGTTCGGATGGAAGGCACAAACGTGGAACTCGGCCACCAGATCCTGGCTGAATCCGGCATGAACTTCACGATCGCCTACGGCATGAAAGACGCGGCGGAGAAAGTGGTGGGGCTCGCCAAATGAGCATACTCGTAAACGAAAACACGCGCGTCCTGGTACAGGGCTTCACGGGCAAGGAAGGCACGTTCCATGCGACGCAATCGATTGCTTATGGGACGAAAGTTGTGGGCGGCGTTACTCCGGGCAAGGGTGGATCCAAACATTTAGATCTTCCCGTGTTTAACACCGTTGAGGAAGCCGTACGCGAGACTGGCGCGAATGCGTCGGTGATCTTCGTGCCGCCTCCGTTCGCGGCCGACGCGATCATGGAAGCTGCCGATGCCAAGCTGCCGCTGGTGGTTTGCATCACCGAAGGAATCCCAGCGCTCGACATGGTTCGGGTGTGGAGCTTCCTGCAAGGCAAGCAGACACGGCTGATCGGGCCGAACTGTCCGGGCATCATTTCGCCGGGCAAGTGCAAGATCGGGATCATGCCCGCGCATATTCATCTGCCAGGCAAGGTGGGTGTGGTGTCGCGCTCGGGCACGCTGACGTATGAAGCGGTAGGCCAGTTGACGAAGCTTGGC
>DASQDN010000299.1:0-4158 GCA_035634155.1 Bryobacteraceae bacterium
CGAATCGACGTGATTGCCGAGCGTTGAGATCTCCTGTTGCCATTCTTCGGGAAAGTGCGTGGATGACAGCGCCTCACACGTGACCATGATGCGATCAAACTCCCGCATCAACTCCGACAATGCGGATGCATCGTGGCCTACGGGCAAATCGGCGATATAGGTCCAAACCTCGGCTGCGGCCGTTGGAATATCAACAGCGGACTCCAACAGCGTTCGGAAATTATCGTAGTGCGACACGGCTGCGCCCGCGCTCTGTCCCGATCAAATGCCGCCTCCGTTGGTAAAGGCCCGAAGGTCTTTCTTGATAACCCTGCGTTTCTTCGAGTGTCCCAGATTGGTGACGCGTCTTTTGCCCTGCCAGCGACCACTCATCTTCCCAGATGGCCGATCAGAGGAGCCACGCTGCGTCAGAAGCTGCCGGCCTTTCGCTGTCAAACCAACGAGCTTGTCTTGACTGCCCGTCCAATCCACGAGTCCCGCTTCGGCGAGCAAAGGCAAAGCCTCGCGTTCGACCTGGCTGAGGGCGGCGACTTGCAAAACACTGCTGCCCGCGTTCTCAAACCGTTCCACGAGCGCGAGGGGCATCCGCGCCTGCTGCATGCGGTGCTGCACAGCAAGAACTTGCAGTCCATCGTCGCAAAGCTGAACCAGTGCGCCAAAACGACCCGTCAGCGACGGGTCTGCGCACTCGACGTCTGACCAGCCGCTGGCGCCGGCAAGTTCAAAAACAGCCTTCCGGATTGCAGCAACACGTTCCTCGTCTTGGTCACATGTGAAGCGAGTTACGGCCGTCTGCCATTGCCGCAGGCAGTCGGCTACACCGCGCGTATCTCGTGCGGTGAGAGAATCCCGCGTCGCGGCTTCCAACTGCTCGAGTATCGTTGCCGAATCTATAGCGGCCATCCGTACCTCATTTCTAGTTTGACACGCCCCATTCTAGTGTCGGTAGATTCGTTATGTCGAATCCCCGCCACTGAAGTACGAAGCACTCACCGTCTCCTTGACAGTTGACGGTATGCCCGTCGTTTGTAGATCCGATCGGCTTGAGGCCCTTGGCGGGTTTGATGGGCCGCCAGCCGAATCCAAGCTGCGCCGCATCAGACTGGCCCGTCGGCGTCTTTACGGCCGTGGATCGCCGGTTCACCACAAAAGTGGTGGCGCCTGTCAGGGTACCGTACTCGGGCGCACGGCTACGCCAGCGATCGATGGAAGGACTCATAGAGGGACAAAAGATCAGGTTAGCCCATGTTCCCTGGACCAACTTGGACATGGATGAATCCAAGTAGTCTACGCAGATGGGCAGAACCGCACGCCCTAATCGCGTCTCCACAACCGACACACGCTCGGCGGGTAGCAGAGACTCAGTCCAATCCCCATCGCCGCCGAGTCCAAGCTTGGCGCTATCGTGAGCCGTAAGCCGCATCGGAATTCGTTTATCCGAATAAGCCAGAACGGTCCCGACGCCATCCAGCAACGTAACGCGATTCCGGGCGTTTCTTACCAGGTGATCGCCAGGTAGCACATCCGAATGCCCGGCAATGATGAGTCGCGGCGAGTCTCCGTTGCCCATGGCCCGGAGAACCCGCTGCAAAGCAGGCAAATCCACCGAGAGTTCGGGGAACATAGCGATATGGACGTCCGCGGCCAGCATGTGTGACACGGCAATTTGTAGTTCTTCTTCTATAGCCGGCGGCTGAATCGAGCGAAATACTCCATCCGCGCCCTCACTGGGAGCGAGTACCTGCTCCACGGGCGACGCGGCCTCGCCCAGGGGATACAAACCTACACGCAACGTCTGACGCGAGCGCAAGCCCGCGTCCAGCCGCTCCGGCAGTTCGGCGACTTGAATAGGTAGATCCTCGGTCGCGCGACACAGTCGGAATGTTTTTGCGAATTGCCCCACCTTGCCGCCTCCCACATATTCTTCCTCGCGGACCAGCGAACCGGTATCGCCAGGGCGCGCTGGCTTTCGGAAAAGGTAGTAGCCGTCGCCGATCGGACGCCCCCCGCCGTAGCTCGCCGGGAGATCGCGGCACCAAACTGAAAACGCCTGCAAAACACCAGCGGCGACGGCGGCTTGTTGCGATCTCCGCGGATTTACCAGGTCCGGAGGCGCGGGACTGTCGAGATTCGCGGGTAACGGCGCGCCCAAGGCAAGCGTGACCGCATCTTGCGTTCGCAAAGCTGCGGCCCGCAACTGCGTGTTGACACACACACGAGCCATGGAGCTTGGATTCTCTAAAGCGAATTGCCATGCCACCACCAGGAGTTGGCTCATGCGTTCGCTTCCCTCGCGGGCCGAAGACTCCTTAAACATGAATAATGATATTAGGCTACGGTAACACAATATTCCCGCGGAGCTGCGCCAACGTGAGCATAATGTGGCAGACAATTCGCCGTGACTTCCCTGCTCTGCAGGCTTGGACATTTCTCAACACCGCCACTTTTGGCCAGGTACCGCGGGCGGCGGTTCAGGCGGCGACGCGCCACTTTGACCGGCGTGACGAACTCGCGTGTACGGATTTTCTAGAGTGGTTCGATGATGCGGACCAGATTCGCACTTCAGTCGCGCGGTTGATTCATGCGGAGCCAGAAGATATCGCGTTTGTCAGCAACGCATCCACTGCACTGAGCATTCTGATCGCGGGCATTGACTGGAAGCCGGGCGATCAGGTTATCGCGCTGGAACACGAATTTCCTAATAACATCTACGCCCCTTCGCTGCTTGGGGTCGAGGGTGTCGAGTTCATCTCGGTTCCATGGTCTCGCTTTTGCGAGAGCTTGACCGATCGGACTCGGCTCGCGTTGGTCAGTTCCGTGAACTACAGCACGGGCTTTCGAGTTCCAGCCGACGAGCTCGGTCGTGTGCTGCGTGAGCGCGGAATCCTTTATTACATCGATGGGACGCAAAGCGTGGGAGCCATACGGTTTGATGTCAGCGCCGTCCAGCCGGATGTTCTGGCCGTGAATGGGTACAAGTGGCTCATCTCGCCCAACGGCGCCGCATTTATGTATGTGTGTCCTTCCATGCGCAAACGGCTCCGGCCAAACGTCGTGGGCTGGCGAAGCCATAGGGATTGGCGGCGCGTTGACAGCCTGCATCATGGCGCACCCGAGTTTGTCGAATCCGCGGAAAAGTATGAAGGCGGGATGCTGAATTTTCCAAGCCTCTACGGGATGGGCGCTTCTCTGGAGTTAATGCATGCGCTCGGACCGGCGCAAATCGAAGCCCGCGTTCTGGAGCTAGCGTCCCAGTGTACGGAAGTGCTGACCGGGTGCGGGGCCGAAGTGGAATACGGCGGCGCTTCCATCGTGATGGCGCGCTTTCCTGGCCGGGACGCATCCGCTCTTGCACGAGCATTGAAGGAGCAGCGTGTCGTCGTGTCCGCGCGTCATGGCCAGTTGCGAGTGTCCACGCATTTCTACAATGACGAATCCGACCTGGAGCGGCTGCGAGCTGGTCTGCTCGTCACTTTGTGAAGATCCTGATCACGAGCGGAAGGAACAGCAGCGGCACGATCACCCACGTCCAGCGGCTACCAAAGTTCAAGGTCCAGCCGATGCCGAATCTTTTCTCGACCAAGACCGCAGGGTCTTCGGGATTGTAGTAGAACATGCCCAACTTCCAGCACTCGTCCGGCGTCCGGTCTCCGACTGGAGGAGCGCCAAGCACTGCGTGATAGCCGCTGATGCGGGTGCCACCCTGCCCAAAGCGAATCAGCAATGCAATGTAAACGGCGGAGATTAGCAGGAATATCACGGGGGTGAAGGGGATGGGCGGAGTGCCTCCCTCGATCCGCGGAAGGAGGATGGCCGAAGCGTAGGCAAGCGCGAGCAGACACATGGCGCTCACACAACGATATGTCTTTTCCGAATCGGCGGCCGCACCGGTGACGGCGATCCTACGGGATGCACGGATCGTCGCGAAAGCGCTGAGGACGAGCACTGCCGTAGTAGCGGCAACGAATAAGAGCGCGCCGTAAACACTTCCCGCACTGCGATCCACCCAGCGATCTGGGCCACTCATACTCCAGTGCACCGGGAAGCGAGCCGGAATGCTGTCCCAGTGCAGATACACATACACCGTCTTAGCGGCTAAGATTGCAAACGGCCCAATTGCCGCCAGCCAGCCACCAGGGAATCGCTCCGGCCCAGCAG
>DASQDN010000300.1:0-2762 GCA_035634155.1 Bryobacteraceae bacterium
CGCTTTTGTTTATCCATCCAGATAATATCCAGCGGCACCTTCACCTGGTACATCCAGTATGGGTAACGGTCGGCCTTGGGGTGGATGAACAGCATGCCTCGCCCTTCCGGCAGGCTGTCGCGGAACATCATGCCTCGTGCCATGTCGGTCTTGTTCATCATCACTTCCACTTTGACGCTTGTTCCGTCCGGCAGCTTCACTTGCTGGGAGTTGAAGTCGTCTACCGGATCCGAGCCGCCGCATCCGGCAAGACCAAGGCAAAGTGAGAGAACCAACAAGGCGCGCATGAGATAATAAGAGTTCTCCCTCTAGTATCCGATATGACCGCTGCCACAGGCTTCTGGCGCAAACTCCGGCTGACGCTCGACATGATCAAGTTCGAGCATTCCGTGTTCGCCCTGCCGTTTGCGCTGACTGGCGCTTTGCTGGCCATACGGGAGGACGGATTTCAGACGGTGGGACTCGGTTGGAAACTGCTATGGATCGTAATAGCTATGGTGGCAGCGCGGTCGGCGGCGATGGGATTCAACCGTGTCGTGGATGCGGACATTGATGCGAAGAATGCGCGCACCAAGACGCGTCACCTGCCCGCCGGATTGTTGAGCCGGACGTTTGCCTGGACGTTTGTCGCCGTTTCATCTTTGGTGTTCTTCTTCGCAGCTGCTTCCCTGAATCCGTTGTGCCTGCGGCTGGCGCCTGTCGCCCTGGGTGTGGTGCTGGTTTATTCGTTCACAAAGAGATTCACGTCCATGTCTCACGTGGTGCTCGGGTTTGCGCTCGGGATCGCGCCGGCAGCCGCGTGGATTGCAATTCGGGCGTCGCTCGATGTCCGGATTCTTTGGTTGACCGGAGCGGTGACGCTTTGGACCGCGGGGTTTGACATCATCTACTCCTGCCAGGATTACGAGTTCGACAAACGCGCCGGGCTCTTCAGTTTGCCGAGCCGCCTTGGCGTCGGAGGGGCGCTGTGGGTTTCGCGCTTCTTCCACATGGCGATGTTGGGTTGTCTGGTGGCGCTCGTCCATGCGTTCGACCTTGGACCCGTCGCCATGGCCGGTGTGCTGGTGGTCGCCTGCCTGCTTGCGTGGGAGCACCGTTTAGTGCGCGCTGACGACCTTTCGCGTGTGGATGCAGCCTTCTTCACCGTAAATGGCTGGGTGAGCGTGCTATTCTTCCTGTTTTGGAGCGCCGACGTTTTCATCGCCGGCCGTGGTGTGTAAGAACGTACCTATGCAGTTGCAGCCTATCATCGACGATTTACGTCTACTTCCCATCCTGGACAAAGTTCAACGAGGCGAGCGGTTGAGCTTCGAAGACGGGGTTACGATGTACCGTTCGGGCGATGTTCTCGCTTTGGGATACATGGCGAACCTCGTGCGGGAGCGGATGCACGGGAACATCACGTATTACAACGTCAATCGCCACATCAATCCTACGGATGTGTGCGTGGCAAGCTGCCGGTTGTGCGCGTTCGGCAAGAAGGCTCGCGACCCGAAGGCGTATACGATGTCGCTCGACCAGGTGTGGGAGACGGCGGGCCGCGGCTGGAATGAAGCCGTTACTGAGTTTCACATCGTCGGCGGTCTGCATCCGGAGTTATCGCTCGATTGGTATTGCGAGATGCTGCGCGGCTTGAAGCAGCGATTTCCGCAGGTGCATCTGAAGGCGTTCACGATGGTGGAGATATCCTACTTCGCGCAACGCCAGAAGCTACCGACCCGCGAGGTGCTGCAAAGGCTGAAGGACGCGGGCATGGACTCAATGCCTGGGGGCGGCGCGGAAATCTTTTCAGAGCGCGTACGGCGGATTATCTGCGACCACAAGATCGACGGGAATGAGTGGTTGCAGATCGCTCGGGAAGCGCATCGCATCGGCCTGCACAGTAACTGCACCATGCTCTACGGGCATGTCGAAATCGAAGAAGATCGTGTCGACCACCTGGTGAAGCTTCGCGCGCTGCAGGACGAAACGCAAGGATTTCAAACGTTCATCCCTCTGGCGTTCCATCCCGAGAATACAGCGCTGGAACACCTGCCGGTAACGACGGGCTTCGATGATCTGAAGAACATCGCGATTTCGCGTCTGATGCTCGACAACATCCCGCACGTGAAGGCGTATTGGATCATGATGACGCCGAAGATTGCGCAGGTAGCGCTCCGCTTCGGCGCTGACGACCTGGACGGCACCGTAGTGGAAGAGAAGATCTACCACGATGCCGGCGCGACCACGTCGCAATCGCTGCGACGCGGCGAGTTGCTGCGTCTGATTCGTGCCGCCGGACGCGAGCCGGTAGAACGCGATACGTTGTATCGCCCTGTGCAGCGCACCGAAGCGGCGTTCACTGTGCTCGTGTAAGCGGTTTAGAAACTGCCTTCGTCCGCCGAAGGTCCGTATAGCCCAGGCACCGGCAGGTCGTTCATTCGCAGGTAAACCGTAAGCTGGGCCCGGTGATGGATCATGTGGTTCATGATCATGCCGCGCAGGCACGCAACGCGGGGCATGCTGAAGATTTGTTTTCCCTGCGAGGACAAAGTCCAGTTCTTCATCATGTCCGAATCCGTCGCTTCGGCCAGAGCAGCGCGGGCGGCGGCGTAGTTCTCATCGAACCGAGCCACGATTTCCGCCGTGCTGCCGAGTTCCACCTCCCTCATATCGGGCGTGAAATCCAATCCATCTTCTTTCAATGTGACCACTGCCCAGCCGGGGATGTTGGACAGATGATTCGCCAACCAACCCATGGTGTTGGATCTCGGATGCGGCTT
>DASQDN010000301.1:0-12838 GCA_035634155.1 Bryobacteraceae bacterium
CCGGGGATGAGAAAGATCGCTACGGGCCACAGCTTCAGGAATCCGCCCCAGATTGCGCCGCGCCTCGCGTCCGTCAGACTCTTGGCAGCCAGCGTACGCTGCACGATGTACTGATCGGTACACCAATACCAGATGCCGATCACCGGCGAGGCGATCATCACGCCGAGCCACGGAAAGTTCGGATCCGTGTTGGGCCGCCACAACGCAAACTGCTCGGCATGAGGCTTAGCGCTGGCCACCAACTCGCTCCAGCCTCCCAGTGCGCTCAGCCCGAAGTACGTAATCAACCCCGAACCCAGCAACAGAATGAACGTCTGCGCCACCTCGGTGTACACAACCGCCCGCAGGCCGCCGAAGATCGTGTAGATCCCGGTGAGGATCACCGTGCTGAACGCGCCTACCCAGAACGCATTCTCCGGCGACCCGAAGGTCTCGGGCAGCAGCGTTTGAAACACAATGGCGCCCGCGTAGATCGTCACCGACACCTTGGTGAACACATACGCCACCAGGCTCACGATCGACAGCACCCAGCGCGACTTGGAGTCGAACCGCTTCTCCAGAAACTCGGGCATCGTATAGACACCCGAGCGGTAATAGAACGGCACGAACACCCACGCCAGCAGGATCATGATCCAGGCGTGCAGTTCCCAGTGCGCCTGCGCCATGCCGTTGTTTGCGCCCGACCCTGCAAGTCCGACGATGTGCTCGGACCCGATGTTCGAAGCAAATAGCGAGCAGCCCACGGCGAACCAACTCACGTGGCGCCCGGCCAGAAAGTAGTCGGCGGACGTGTTCTGATGCTGCGATGACCGATACACGATGTATACGATCAGAACGAAGTACGAAGCGAGAACTGCCCAATCAAGTGGCTGCATGGATGTGTTTGGCCTGTCGGCTAGCGTTGACCATAATATGCGTCCGCGCCGTGCTTTCTCAAGAAATGCTTGTCGAGCAAGTTCGAACAGATCGGCTCGGCCGCCGAACGAATCGTCACAGTAGCTAGCGCAAGCGCCGCCACCTCTTCGAGCACCACGGCGTTATACGCCGCATCGGACACACTGCGTCCCCACGTGAACGGCGCATGCCCGGCGACCAGCACCGCAGGCATTTGCAGCGGGTCAACACCCGCGAACCGGCGCACGATCACATGTCCGGTGTTGATCTCATACTGAGATCCGATCTCTTGCGGCGACAGGTAATCGGTCACGGGAATGTCACCCCGGAAGTAATCGGCATGCGTGGTGCCAAAACACGGGATCGGCGTTCGAGCCTGCGCCCACGCGGTTGCCGACCGCGAATGCGTGTGAACAACGCCTCCGATGCCTTCAAAGCCGCGATACAGGATCAGGTGCGTCGGCAGGTCCGACGAAGGCCGCATCGTGCCTTCCACGATCTTGCCATCCAGATCCACGATCACCATGTCGGCCGCGCGCATATTGTCATACGGCACGCCGCTCGGCTTGATCACTACCAACCCTTGCGCGCGATCGATCCCGCTCGCATTGCCGAACGTGTACAGCACGAGCCCGCGCCGCACCAGTTCCAGGTTTGCTTCGAGTACTTCTTCACGCAGGGATTGCAGCATGCGTCTTCTTTTGCGCCTCCTCGGCCACACGCCGCAACAGCGGCAACACGTCTCCTATAGCTGCCGGTTCGGCGTTCGCGCTTCCCAGGGCGAAGTACAACCGCCGCCATGCTCCGTACAACTCGGCGTACACAGCGGCCGCCGATGCGTCGGGCTCCACCGTCGTGTAGCTCGGACACAGCTTGTCCTGTCCTTCCTCAACACTCTTGAACACACCGGCCGCCATGAAGGCGAAGATGGCCGAACCGAGACTCGTCACATCGGACGAGGGCACCAGAACCGGCTTATTCAACACGTTCGCGTACACCTGGTTCAGTACCGGGTTCTTCTGCGGAATCCCACCGCCGTTGATCACTCGACGGACCGGAACGCCGTGCTCTTCCATGCGCTCAAGAATGACGCGCGTATGGAACGCCGTCCCCTCGATCGCGGCGAACAACTCATCCTGCGCGGTATGCGTCAGCTTCCATCCCAGCGTGACCCCGCCGAGTTCGGGATTCACCAGCACTGTCCGGTCGCCGTTATCCCACGTCAATCGCAGCAGGCCCGTTTGCCCGGGCCGGAACTGCTCCAAGGTCTGCGACAGCGCCGCCACGGTCGAGCCGGCACGCTTCGCGATCGCGTCGAAGATGTCGCCCGTAGCGGATAATCCGGCTTCAACGCCTGCCATGGCCGGATGCACCGAGCCCTGCACCACGCCGCACACGCCCGGCACCAGCTTGGCTTCCGGCGCGATGGCCACCATGCAGGTCGAGGTGCCGACCACGTTCACTACATCGCCCGCTCGGACGCCCGCGCCGACGGCGTCCCAATGCGCGTCGAACGCGCCGACCGGCACCGGAATGCCCGGGCGCAGGCCAAGCTTCTCCGCCCACTCCGGCGTTAACTGACCCGCGACCTTGTCGCTCGTTTCGTAGCGGCCATTCAACTTCGCGCGTACCCCGGCGAGCAGCGGGTCGACTCCGGTGAGGAACTCCTCCGACGGCAGTCCGCCGAGCGCGTCGTTCCACATCCACTTGTGTCCCATCGCGCATACCGAACGCGGCACGCGATCCGGGTCGGTGATGCCGCAGAGCGTCGCGGCCACCATGTCGCAATGCTCCAGCGCGGTGGCGAACTTCCCCCGCTTCTCGGGGTTCTGCCGCAGCCAGTGCAGTAGCTTGGAGAAGCCCCATTCGGACGAGTACGTCCCACCGCACCACTGGATGGCCGGCAGCCCTGCGTTCCGGGCGGCCGCCGTGATCTCGGCCGCTTCCCGCCAGGCGCGATGGTCGCACCAGAGGTAGTAGTCGTCCAGCGGCCGAAGTTCGGCATCCACCGGTACGACGCTCGATCCCGTGGTATCGATGGCTATCGCCAGCACGGACGAGCCATCCACATTCGCCGCCGCGAGTGCCTTGCGAGTGGCTTCCGACAGCGCGCGCATATGGTCGTCGTGCGCCTGCGTCGCATAATCCGGATCTTCCCTCCGGCGGTGCAGCGGATACTCGGCCACACCCGACCCGATCCGGCCCCGGTCACTATCCACGATGGAGACGCGTACACTCAGCGTCCCAAAATCCACACCAGCAACTACAGCCATGTCCCACGCATTTCATCACAGCGTGCCGGACACGGTCAACGATTAACGGGGAAGCAGCTTGAAGCTGTCCACCGATACACTGGCGCTGCGTTGCATGCGCGGCACGCGCAACCGATAAACGACGATCATCTCGTCGAAGAGCAGCGGCTTCGTCAAGGCCGGCATGGCGAACCGCAGCGGGCCGCTTGCCATCACCTCGACCTCGCCCAGTGACCTGGGTTTTACGTCCTGCGCCTTCGAATCGCGAAGCAGCAACTCCAGCGCGACGGTGCCCGGCATTGGGTCCGTGCTGGTGACGTTCACCTCAATGCCGTCGCAGCAGTCGACATCGATGGGCGCGTTCAACGTTTGGCGCGCCTCCATGTTCAGGCGCGTCATGGGCGACGTGGTGAACTTGAATTCAGTCGGATCCCCCCGCTCCCTTAGCGCGGATCTGGGCGGCCGATCCAGCGGCCAGTAGTACAGCCAATACTCGCCCGAGAACGGGATCACGAGGGGCTTGGCCATGCCCCGGCCGCGCGCCATGCGAGGCGTCGGTGGAGCGATCAGCGTAACGTGCGGCGGCCGAGGCGGCCGAAGCACGATGCCTGAATGCATGTCGTCAGCGGCGCCGGGAGCGTTGCCTTTGGCCGCCACGGGCGCTGGCATCAGCTTCGTCCGCTTCATCGGAATCCAGCCGAAGAGGGTGAGCGCAAGCGCCGCGAACAGGGTGAAAGCCTTCCGCCATTCGGGCGCTCGGGGATCGTCGATCCGGCTGAACCGGAACATGGCGACCGCGAAGCACACGGCCGCAACTCTCAAATGGCCGGCCGAAAGCGCGACGGCGAAGGCTTGCAGGAAAGCTCCTTCCCAGAAGCGCGTGGAAGGCTCTTCGTCCTGGCTGCCCATCCATTCGGCGAGCGCAATGGCGAGTCCGCCGGCCGCCAGGACCAGGGCCCAGGACGGCAAGCCGAGCAGCGCGACCACCGCGACAGACCACATCGCCGCGACCGCGCGACTGTTGGACAACACCTTCATGCCGCTACCGCTTAGACACCCGGCGGGCGGCGGGAGTTCCCCTCTGGGATTAGCCGGCTAGCTGTTTAGCCTTCGCGAGCGCCGCGTCGTAGTCCGGGTGGTCGGCCACTTCCTTGACGTATTCGGCGTGCTGGATCGTGTTGTTTGCATCCACCACGAAGATCGCCCGACTTTCCACGCGCCATTCCTTGATCAGGGTGCCGTAAGCCGCGCCGAAGGAACCCGACTTGTGGTCCGACAACATCTTCACGTTGTCCACCGCGTAGGCATCGCAGTAGCGCTTCTGCGCGAAGGGCAGGTCCATGCTGATGGTGAAGATCTTCACGTTCGGCATCTGCGCCGCTTCGGTGTTGAAGCGTTTGGTCTGGATGTCGCAGACGGGTGTATCGAGCGATGGCAGCACACTGAAGATGCGCACTCCTTCGCCGGTTTGGTTGAGCGAAACCGGTTGCAATCCTCCATCCACCACTTCAAAATCGGGGGCCTTTTCGCCCGCCTTTAGTTCGGGGCCGACCAGCGTAAGCGGGTTGCCTTTGAATGTCGTTGCGCCTTGTCTTTCCATGTTGTCCGTCATCTTAGCAGTCACTCCAAATGCGTTCCAATATTTCTCCGGCAACCGGCACGGCTTCAATTCACGTCCGCAGAAGACATGCACGGTCGCTCCCGTCGCCAGCTTCTGGCGGGATTCGGCCGATTGCATTTCATACTCAAACTCGATCAGCCGCGAGGTGGAGCGAACCACCTTTGTGCTGACCACAACTTCGTCGTCATACCGCGCCGGGGCGTGATAGCGGCAGCGCGCTTCGGCCACGGTGAGCAGCACTCCGTCCTGTTCCTCCATGTCGCGGTAGCGCACGCCCATCGAGCGGCACAACTCCACGCGGCCCATCTCCATCCAAATCAGGTAATTGGCGTGGTAGACAACGCCCATCTGGTCGGTCTCGGCGTACCGCACGCGCAATCGGATTTGGTTCACGCCGCAATGGTAGCAACGGCGGGCCAACGCCGTACGTCTGGTACGATTCAGGCGTGCGGGTCAAGGTACTCTTCTTCGGTCAACTGAAAGACATCACAGGGCTCAGCGAGGACTCGGCGGAACTTGCCGCGGGGGCCTCGCTGGAGGCTATCTTCGACCATTACGCCGCGCAATATCCTCGCATGCGAGACTTGAGGCCCAGCATCGTGATTGCCCGCAACCACCAGTTCGCCGAGGCTTCGACTCCGGTGGCCGAGGGCGACGAGATTGCGTTCCTGCCGCCCGTAAGCGGGGGGGCTCTGAAAGGCGGCAGGAACATCTTCGAATTGACCCGGCAGCCGATCGACTCGGCTTCCGTCCGGGAGCGGGTTCTTACACCCGAGGACGGCGCCGTGGTCGTCTTCGAAGGGGTGGTACGGAACAATACGAAGGGCCGCGCCACAAAGTTCCTCGATTACGAGTGCTATGAGCCGATGGCGCTGAAAACCATGCAGCAGATCGGAGAAGAGATCGCGCAATCGCACGCGATTACCCAAATTGCGATGGTTCATCGTCTGGGACGAATGGAAATCAGCGAAATCAGCGTCTTGATCGTCGTGAGCGCTCCGCATCGCAAGCCCGCGTTCGATGCCGCGTTCGAGGGCATCAACCGTCTGAAGAAGCTGGTGCCCATATGGAAAAAGGAACACTTCGCGGACGGCGAGGTTTGGGTGGATGGCGAATGGGACGATTCCGTTCTCCAGCGCTAACTCGATGAAATCTGCTGTTGCAGCCATGTTGCTCGCTTCGCTTGCGGCCGTTGCGCAAGACGAGACCGTATTCAAGGTAGACGTCCGCCTGGTTCGGCTCACCGCAACCGTGAAGGACGCAAGCGGCGCGCCGGTCGGCGGTCTGGACAAGGGCGACTTCACGGTATTCGACAACGGCGTGCAGCAGACGATCAGCCTGTTTGAGCGGCACACGTCGCAACCCTTGTCGGTGGCGATTCTGCTGGATGCCAGCGGGTCGGCCGGCAAGGAGATGAAGTATCAGACCGACGCAGTAACTCGCTTCACTCGGGCGCTGTTCAAAGAAGGGAACCCGAAAGACACGGCGGCTTTGCTCACGTTCTACTGGCAGGTGCAGGAACTGGTGTCGTTCACGCGCACTGCCGGTCGCTTTGAAAGTGCGACTCGCAAGCTGCGCGGCGAAGCGGGGACGTCGCTGTATGACGCGATCTTTCTGGGCGCCGAGCGGATTGAGGATCGCGAGGGCCGGCGCGTGCTGATTGTGGTGACGGACGGCGCCGACACGGTGAGCACCAAGAACTATCACGATGTGCTGCGCGCCGCACACGACGCCGACGCCGTGGTTTACGGGATTCTGTCGATGCCGATCACCAACGATGCGGGACGCCACATCGCGGGCGAACATGCGCTTACCGGTATTACCCGCAGCACCGGCGGGAAGATGTTCACCCCCGGCATGAACGCGCTGGACGTGGCGTTCGATGAGATCCTGCGAGATTTGCGGACGCAGTACATGATCGGGTTCTACCCGAAGGGCGTTCCCGCGACCAAGGACCCGTTTCATAAGATTGAAATCCGCACGTCGCGTCCTGAATTGCGGGTTGTTTCGCGTACTGGCTATTATGGGGATGCACAAGCACCAGGCCGTTGAATGGCATCCTCGAAAACCAAAGCTCCCGAGCAGACGTTTGAAGAACCCAAGTACCTGAGACAACTGGCTGACCGGCGCGCTCGTATCCGTGTCAAGCTGGCGGACAACCAGGAGATCGACGGCATCCTGGAGTTCTACGACGAATGCTTCATCCGGCTGACGCGCGACGGCGAGCCCAATCTGTTCCTTTATAAACACGATATTAAGTACCTCTACGAACATTCCTGATGTCCCACACTTTGGATACGGCCGCGGCGATTGCGCGAGAGGCCGGCGCGCTGATCAACGACTTCGCTCGCCAGCGGATCGGGTTTGAACTCAAGGGCGACTACGACCTGGTGACGGCCGCGGATAAGGCTTCCGAGAAGCTGATCGTCGAGCGGCTGAAAGCTGCCTTTCCAAGCCACTCGATTGTGGGTGAAGAGGGCGGCAACCACCAGGGCTCGACCGACTATACGTGGTACGTGGACCCTCTCGACGGGACCACCAATTTCGCGCACGGATTTCCCGTTTACAACGTATCGATCGGCCTGGAAAAGGGCGACGAACTGGTGGCGGGAATCGTTTATGATCCGACCCGGGATGAAATGTTTTCGGCTGAGCGCGGCAGCGGCGCGTATCTGAATAGCGAAAGAATTCACGTTTCCAAGGCGGCTACTTTGGAAAATGCGCTGGTGTCGACGGGTTTTCCAAGCCGGCGGCGGCACCAGAACGTGAACGTTCATTTCTACTACCAGCTCGCAATGATCACCCACGGGGTGCGGCGCGCGGGGGCGGCGGCCATCGACCTTTGTTATGTAGGCTGCGGGCGGAGCGACGCGTTTTGGGAGTTCGGTTTGAACCCCTGGGACATGGCGGCGGGGATCGTGATCCTGGAAGAGGCCGGCGGAAAAACCACCGACATGTTCGGAAAACCGGCGGGCGTGCGGTCGCCGCACCTGCTGACCTCCAACGGGCTGCTTCACGCTGAGATCACAGAGCTTTTCGCCCAGATATTCCGGGGAGAATACCGTTACCCGATGGTAGAAATGGCGTTTCCGGCTCCCTAGTTGCTTTACTTTCAAGGTGTTAAGATGGTACGCTGAGTTCCAATAATGCGAACTGTCGATCTTATCCACCGTAAGCGGGACGGGGAGGAACTGACTCCCGAAGAGATCAGCTTCCTCATCAACGGATACACGAGCGACCAGATCCCCGACTACCAGATGTCGGCGCTGCTGATGGCTATCTTCTTCCGCGGCATGTCCGACCGGGAAGTGGATTCCCTCACCGAGACGATGATCCGTTCGGGTGAGGTGGTGGACCTCACGTTGATTCCCGGCCTGAAGGTGGACAAGCATTCCACCGGCGGCGTGGGCGACAAGACCAGCCTGATTGCGGCTCCGATTGCGGCGGCGGCAGGCGTGGTGGTTCCGATGATATCCGGCCGCGGGCTGGGACACACCGGCGGCACCCTCGACAAACTGGAAGCCATCCCCGGTTTCCGAACCGATCTGACGATTGACGAATTCCGCACGCAGCTTTCGAAGCTCAGCCTGGCGTTCATCGGGCAGACCGAGGAGATCGCGCCGGCGGATCGCAAGATGTACGCCCTGCGCGATTCCAGCGGCAGCGTAGAATCGATTCCGCTGATTGCCTCTTCGATCATGTCGAAGAAGCTGGCTTCGGGACTGGATGCCTTGGTGCTGGACGTAAAGGTCGGCGCCGGCGCGTTCATGAAGAAGCAGGTGGAAGCGCGGCGCCTGGCTCAGATCATGGTCGGCATCGGCCGGCGCATGGGCAACAAGCGGGTGCAGGCGCTGATCACCAATATGGACCAGCCGCTCGGCTATGCGATCGGCAACGCGCTGGAAGTGATGGAAGTCTCGCAGACGCTGCAAAACGTCGGCCCCGTGGATCTGCACGAGATTTCGATCGAACTCGCGGCTCGCATGATTCACCTCGGCAAGAAGGCCGAATCGTTGGAGCAGGCGCGCGAGATTGCGCAGGCCAAGATTTTGGACGGCTCGGCGTACCGCAAGCTGAAGGAAGTGATCACGGCGCAAGGCGGCAATCCGCAGGTGCTCGATCGCTTCGAACTGCTGCCGAACGCAACCGGCGCGCGCGA
The DNA here is from genome assembly GCA_035634155.1 of Bryobacteraceae bacterium. Taxonomy (GTDB): domain Bacteria; phylum Acidobacteriota; class Terriglobia; order Bryobacterales; family Bryobacteraceae; genus DASQDN01. The sequence continues at coordinate 8,927 of DASQDN010000301.1, forward strand.
GATTCTGTGTCCGCGCTCGGGCTATATCAGCGCGATCAATGCCGAGGATATCGGCTTGGCTTCGACGATGATCGGCGCAGGACGCGACCGCAAGGAAGACGTGATCGATCCGGCGGTCGGCGTAATTCTGGAGGCCAAGGTCGGCCAGAAGATCGATGCCGGCGCGGTGCTGTGCCGCATCTATTACACGCGCGAGGATCGTTTGGAAGACGCCGCGCAGCAGGTGGAAGACGCGTTCCGCATTTCCTCGAATCCGCCGGACGAGCGGAACCTGATTCTCGAAGTGGTCGGCTAATCGGCCATGGAGCGGTTCACGGGGCTGTTGGGCCTTGCCGTGATTCTGGCCGTCGCGTACGCGGTGTCCACGAACCGGAAAGCCATCCAGCCTCGGGTGCTGCTGTGGGGTATCGGCCTTCAGTTTGCGTTTGCTTTCATCGTTCTGAAGACTGGCTTCGGGCAGGTGTTCCAAGCTGCCTCGGTGGCGGTGAACGCGCTGCTGCAGTATGCCGAAGCCGGCAGTTCCTTCCTGTTCGGGCCCTTGGGTGAGAAGACCGGTCCTTATGGCGTGATCTTCGCGTTCCAGGTGCTTCCGATTGTGATCTTCATCGGGTCGCTGTTCGCCATCCTTTACCAGCTTGGGATCATGCAGCATGTGGTGCGCGGCATGGCGATCGTGATGCAGCGGGTCATGGGCGCCAGCGGCGCGGAGTCCACTAATGTGGCGGCGTCCATTTTCATGGGGCAGACGGAGGCTCCGCTGACGATTCGGCCGTTTCTGGCAGGACTGACGCAGTCCGAGCTGTTCACGATCATGGTCAGCGGCATGGCGCACGTTTCGGGCGCTGTGATGGCCGCTTACGTAATGATTGCCAAGGTGGAGATCACGCATCTGCTCACGGCGGTGATCATGACGGCTCCGGCGACAATCATGCTGGCCAAGATCATGATCCCGGAGACGGAGACTCCGGCGACTGCGGGTAACGTGAGCGTTCACGTGGAGAAGCCGGGGGTGAACATCATCGACGCGGCGGCTCGCGGAGCGGGCGACGGGCTGCAACTGGCGCTGAACATCGCTGGCATGCTGATTGCGTTCGTGGCGCTGATCGCGATGGTGAACGGGGTGCTCGGCTGGATTCATACGTTGCCGGGGATGGGCTGGCTGCCCGGGTCGCTGCAGGCGATCTTCGGGATTCTGTTCGCGCCGGTTGCCTGGCTGATGGGCGTGGCGTGGAATGACTGTGCGAGCGTCGGCAGTCTTTTGGGCACACGTCTGGTGCTGAACGAGTTCTTCGCTTTTCTTGCCCTGGGGCCGATGAAACCTCAACTGGATCCTCGCTCCTTTGTGATTGCTACCTACGCGCTTTGCGGCTTTGCCAACTTGAGTTCGATCGCGATTCAAGTGGGCGGGATTGGGGCGCTTGCGCCGTCCCGCAAATCTGATTTGGCTCGCCTGGGCGTTCGCGCCGTCGCGGCCGGGTCCATGGCGAATTTCATGTCGGCCTGCATTGCCGGCATGTTGTTGTAATTACGATCTGCCGATTCTTTGAGCATGTTTGCCCAGACCAAGAAGTTCCTGGTGGACCGAATGCCGGCGGCGCCGTCGATGGCGGTGGTGCTCGGCAGCGGGCTCGGCGGCTTTGCCGAGGAGTTGGTGAACCGGGTGGAAGTCCCCTACGGGGAGATTCCGGGCTGGCCTCGCTCGACGGCGGTGGGCCATGCGGGAAAGCTGGTGTTCGGCCAGCTTGGGCCGGTGCACGTAGCGGTGCTTTCGGGGCGCGCGCACTTGTACGAAGGCTACTCCCCTGGGCGCGTGACGTACGCGATGCGAGTGATGAAGCTGCTCGGCGTGCGATCCGTCGTGTTGACAAATGCGGCCGGCGGCATCAATCTCGATTACCAGCGCGGTGGGCTGGTGGCGATCTCGGACCACATCAACCTGCAGGGCGTGAACCCGCTGGTCGGGGCCAATGAAGTCGACTTCGGGCCCCGCTTTCCCGACATGTCGGACGTGTACACCGGCCGGTTCCGGGCGATCGCGCGGGCGACGGCGGACGAACTCGGGATTGCGCTGAGCGAGGGCGTGTATGCGGCGATGCTCGGGCCGTCGTATGAGACGCCGGCGGAGATTCGGTACCTGCGCACCATCGGCGCGGACCTGGTGGGTATGTCCACCGTGCCCGAAGCGATCGTGGCAAGCCACATGGGGATGCGGGTGCTCGCGATTTCGTGTGTCACGAACATGGCGGCGGGCATCTTGAATCAGAAGATCAATCACGAGGAAGTGCTCGAGACCGGTAAGCAGGTCCGCGAGACGTTCGTGCGGTTGTTGCGCGCAGTGATTCCCAAGCTTGACGCGGAGGTCTAGACGTGGATCCACTCGTTGCGGCGGCGCTGGCGGCTCGGGAGCACGCGCATGCCGTGTTTTCCGACTTTAAGGTCGGGGCGGCGATTGAGGACTCGGCTGGGGTGATCCATACCGGGTGCAACATCGAGAACGCGACCTATGGGCTGACGATGTGCGCCGAGCGGGTGGCGGTGTTCAAGGCGATGTCGGAAGGGGCTCGGCGATTCCGTCGGGTTGCGGTCGCGGCCGATACCGATGTGCTGACGCCACCGTGCGGGTCGTGCCGGCAGATCCTGTGGGAATTCTGCGGGGACGTCGAGGTGACTTTGGTGAATCTGGCGGGGAAGACGGAAGTCTTCCGGATGAAGGACCTATTTCCGAGGCCGTTCGATGCTTCGTATCTCTAGCCTGTTTCTCTTAGCCCTGACATTTGCGATTGCCGAGCCGGTGGATTTGACCGTGTCGGCGGGGCACGTGGTGACGATGGATGCCTCGAGGCGGGTGATTGCCGGGGGCGCGGTGGCCGTGCGGGGGTCGCGGATTTTGGCCGTGGGAACGCGCGCCGAAATCGACCAGCGATTCGAACCCAAATCGCGGATCGATCAGCCGCAATCGATTCTGATTCCAGGGCTTATCAACACTCACACGCATGCGCCTATGGTGCTGCTACGCGGCGTCGCAGATGACCTCCGGCTGCAGGACTGGCTTGAGAAGTTCATCTTTCCGGCGGAAGCGAAGAACGTTAGTGCGGAGTTCGTCCGTTGGGGCACTCGTCTGGCTTGTGCGGAGATGCTGCTGTCGGGAACGACCACGTACGCCGACATGTACTACTTCGAGGACGTGATTGCCGAGGCCACGAAGGAGTGCGGTATGCGCGGGGTCCTGGGGCAGACCGTAATTGGGTTCCCGGTGGCCGATGCTAAGGCGCCGGCTGACGCGTTGAAGCGCGCAGAGCTGTTCCTGCAGCGTTTCCGGGATGACGAGTTGATAGTTCCTGCGATAGCTCCACATGCTGTTTACACCAATTCCGACGAGACTTTGAAGGCCGCTCGGGCCCTTGCGAATAAGTACCGCGCGCCGTTTCTGATCCACTTATCGGAAACCAAGACCGAGAACGAGGAATTATTTTCGAAGCGCAAACTAACGCCGACGCAGCTCTTGGAGAGCCTGGGGGCGCTGGAAGGCCGTACGCTGGCGGCGCACGGTGTCTGGGTCAATGCCGAGGACATGCGCGTCCTGAAGTCGCGCGGTGTTGGCGTAGCGCATTGTCCGTCGAGCAATACGAAGCTGGCCAGCGGGATCGCTCCGGTGCTCGCGTATCTGAAGGCGGATGTCGCGATCGGGCTGGGGACGGATGGGCCGTCGGGCAGTAACAACGACCTCAATCTCTTTGAAGAGATGGATCTTGCCGCGAAGCTGCAGAAAGTGACGGCAATGGACCCGACGGCGCTTTCGGCCGAGCAGGCGTTCGAGATGGCGACCGTACGCGGCGCTCGGGCGGTGGGCCTCGACAAGGAAATCGGTTCCCTAGAGGCGGGTAAGCGCGCCGATCTGGTGCTCGTGCGCGC
>DASQDN010000302.1:0-16001 GCA_035634155.1 Bryobacteraceae bacterium
AGATCGGCGCCGGGACCAGCCTTTGTCCCTCCGATCACGGTGGTGGTCGGCGCAGGCGAGGGAGCGGGAGCGTTCTGCAGGGTTGGAGCCGCATCGTTCGACGACTGAGTCACCATGACCGTGGCCTTAGCGGCGGCAAGCTCGGCAAACGTCTTGCGCACGGGCTGCCCGTCCCAGTCGAACAGGATCTCCTTGTGGTTCATGGCCACAATCTTGAATGCTCCGATCTGGTCCCCTGCCTTGTAGCCTTTGTGGGCCGCGCCAGGCTTCTCGGCCAGAATCGCTGTCGGTCCCGAGCCCAGGTCGAGCATTCCGTAGGAGACCGGAAGCGGCGGCATCACGGGCGGCGGTGGCGGAGGCGGCGGCGGATCGAGAATCACTGTCGGATTTCGATCCTTGGCAAACAGCATCTGCTGCACGGTGTCCAGATACGCGGCAGCCGTTACAGGCGACACACTCGGGATCGCCGGAGGCGGAGGAGGTCCGTTCCAGGAAACAACCTGCTTCAACAGAGTCTCTTCCCGCAGCGACATCTCGGTCCATCGCTGCCGCAACACGGTAGCGGTGAGAATCACACCTGACAGCAAAGCGAGATCCAGAACCCAGAGCTTTCGCCTCATAGCGAGCCCTTCTTCTCGGGAACCAACTCACGCCGGACGAGGGCCGACACGGTGAGCCGTACCGGCATCGTCTTTTCTTTGGGATTCGCCTGGCCGACGCGAACTTCGTTGACACCGACGATCTCGGTTTGCGCGGTGAGGTCGGACAGGAATTGAACCAACTGCTCCATTCGCGCTTCGAAGTTCAGGGACACGCTCACTTCGCCGTAGCGATCGCCAAAGGTCTTCACGGTTCCGATCTCGCTGTTACGAAGATCGATCCCCGGAGACTGCGCCTTGCCGACTTTGCGAAGGATCTGCACGAGCTGAGCCTGAGCCTGCGCGGCTGTGTCGGCCTGGATGAGTCCTTTCTCGCGAGCCGTAAGATCTTTGGTCGCCTGCTGCAGGATCTGTTCTTTGGAAGGCACGGAGGCAGCGGTCTGCCGCACTTCCTTCAAACGCCGTTCCGCCGCAGGGATGTTGCCGGCCTCGACGGCCTTTACTACCTCAGGCGCTTCATCCTTCGTAAACGCCCAGTAGCCGATCATCAGCGGGACCAGCACAGCGCCCGCCATCAACAGCCTCCGCTCGCGTTCCTGGAGCGCCATTATTGAAGCACTCCGGACGCCGGGAGCGGCGGGAAATCGGGCGGTCGGTTAACGGGCGCCTGCGCAGGCTGACCCTGCGGGTAATCGGCCCCATATCCCTGCATGGCGTCGAAAGAGGATTGGGTCTGGTTGCGGCTAGTCGAGCCAGGTTTCGGAAACACAGGCGGCAGACCGACCGAGCGCATGGTCTTCACTCGGAAGGCATGTCCGTTCTGCGTGCGCGTGATCGGCATTGCGAACTCAGACCGTTCGAATAGCGGCGAGTTGTCGAGCGTTTTCAGGAGGCCTTCCGCCTGCTCCATTTCACCGGCAAACTGAATGGAGTTGCGGTCCATATCGAGATTGCTTACCCAGCCCGGCGGCGGGATTAGCTTGGTCACTTCGGCCAACGCATCCAGGTCGTGCTTGGCCCGGCGGCGATAATCATCGAGCAATTGCGTGCGCGCGCGAGCCTGCGCCGTGGCGCGCTCCATTTCCATGGACTGGCGGACCTTCGGCTCATGACGGCGAATCTCATGCTGCAGTACGCCGAGGTAGCGGTTGTCGGCCCATTGCGATTGCGCGGCGAGCGCGCCAGCAAGGACGAGCAGGATTGAACTTAGGGCAATCGTCGGAATCAGGCGAACGCGCGAGCTGGCACGGCGCCGCTCTGCTGGAAGCAGGTTGGCATCTAGCGACAACCAGGGGCAGGCTCCGGCTAACGCTGTCGCATAGGGCAGCGCATTGGCGATAAATTCCGGGGTTGCGGGATCATGGCTGGCAGGGAACACCGCGGGCCTGGGCAGCACGTCCGCGAAGGTCAGCGGCTGAGTTCCGGGGGCAAGCCGAAGCTCGGAGATCGCCAGTTCGAGGGCACGATCCGAGACGGGCGGGAAGGTCGCAGTGAACACGGGGCGTGAGGCACTCTCGCCATAGATCTCGATCTCTCGGCCGGTCTCGCGCGGGATCAGGAACCCTTCGGGCGGAGGCGCGGACTTCAGCCGGATCGCTGAATACAGCGCCGCGGCGGAAAAGGTGAATGCCGCCACTTTGATGCCCGCTTCTGCAAACATGGAGGAAAGCCCGTCCACCACTTCCCGGCGTGCAATGCCGATCAACACTGCCGGTGAGTTCGCAATCCGTGACCACGTGAAGAATACGTCGTCCTCGGGAAAGGGATGCAGCGAGTCGATCTGCAAGCGGATCGCCGCGTCCATGTCTTTCGCTGTGACGCCGGGCAGGTTCAGCAAGCGAACGATCACGTCATGCCGGGGTAGCAGAACGGTAGCAGCGATGTGCGCTGCGCCGACTTTTCGAAGGAACGTCGATAGCTCAGTTCCCCACTCGGCTGCGGGTCGAGTCTTGTAATCGGTGACCGTGGCGGAGCCGAGCACGCCGGCTTCCGACGGTCGTACCTTCACAATGGTGACGTGCAATTCCTGCTCGCGCACCTCGATACCTAGGCCGGTTCCGAAGGCGAGCCACTTGCGGAGGCCGTCAGTTGCTGTCATACCACCGCAGAACCTCGATCCAGGGGGTATAGCCGGCTTTGTGGAACTTGTACAGGCCGCTGACCGTGCGCGTCATGTCAGAGAAGCGATTTTCGCCGACGCGAAGCCGGGCTGTGGATCGAAGTGTGAAGATGGAGTTGCCGCCGCCCACCGTGAGACGGCTGAAGCCGGGTCCACCGAACTGGGCCAGGGGCGCGACTTCGGACATGTTTCGAAAAGGTCTGGCATGACGCCGCTGCTGAATCAGGGCAACCATCTCGGGGGCGATTCCGAGATTCTGCATCACAGCGGGCTGCACCGTATTGATGTCGAAGGGTCCCGCCGAGCCGTACACGGATACGCAGTCCTTCAGGCCGGCCCGAGGCTGGAGCCGTCCTGCCGCGTCGCGTACGTAGCTGCCATGATAGATTTCTGGCGTCATGCCCTTCACAAGGAGTAGCTCTTCTGTCTCTTCCAGTGACGCATGACGCGCGCGGAAAGACGGATTCGCCGCAAGATACTCACGATCGAAGAACGAGATCCCTGGCGCGGGCGCGGGGGAGCGCCAATCCACGATTGCCATCGCTATCTGCTCGGCGCGCGGAGCGGGCACCCCGAGATGGCCCAGCAACCGGACGAGTTCCGGGGGCGCGATGGTATTGATGTCGTACTTGGAAGATTCAGGGATGACCTCGACCGTGACACCGCCGGTGGGAAAGCGAAAGTTCAGCCTGGACATCCCGTTTTCGAAGTACCGCGGCGTGTTATCGGGATTGCGGTGAGACGGCCCCCATTCCATATAGGCAAGCGCCCGCTCCAAGCCGCCGGTCGCAAGGTAGTAGGAGCGAACGCTTTCGGTAGTGGTTCCTGTGCGCTCGGTCTCACCGCGGACGGTATTGGCGATGGAGAACGCGATGGCCGCAAGGATCGCTGCCAGCCACAACACCGCAATGAGGGCTGCGCCTTGCTGGCGCTTCATGCGGCGGCTCACGGCACGTAGTCCTGGTAGTCCATCATGGGATCGCGGTTGACGCGAACTGGCGCGACGACGCTGGGGACTTCGAGGAGGCTGGGATCGGTGCTCAAGGGCGCCAGGTCGATTCGGATGGCATTCGGTAGCCGCGCCGAAGCCCAGCGGGGGAGCCACATGTCAGGCCTGGGCGGTTCGCGATTCTCCTTGTAGAGAAAGCGGCAACTGGCGAGTTTGTCCGCGAGCACGAATGAATGCTCGCCTACCTGCACTGGACGGTAGAGCAGCTGCAGTCCGGTGGGTGTGCCGACTGCGCCGATGCACAGCGCGCCGGCGGATCGTGGTCCGGTGAACAACAACTCGTTGACAACGAGGCGCACGCCTTCCGCGTTCTGGCCGGGGATGACTTGATATTCCAGGATGCGCGCGTAGCCGCGGGACGCTTCGTTCAAGGAGAAGGTCGAGACGAAGCGCATGGTTTGCCCTTCGCCCTGGAAGAACGGGCCTCGAGTGGGAGGTCCCTGGGGGTTGGCGAAGCAATCGGCGCGCACGGGTACAAGACCTGCGATCTGCTGGGTGAGGACGCGTTCGACGCCCAGTACTTTGCGATTCGTTTGGAGTCGATTATTGGTCCGCTCCATCGCGCCCAGGCCGATGCGCATGCCGAACAGCACACCCACGGCGAGCAAGCTGAGCAGCGCCATTGCTACTAGCAGCTCGATGAGCGTGACGCCGCGCCGGTGACCTATGTTCCTCATCGTTGGATGGCGCCGGCGACGATGTCTTCCGGCTTCAGGTAATACCGGCGGAATCCTTCAACGTCGTAGGTGCGCTCCTGGCCGCCGCTGGTCCACCATACGGTGACGGCGATACGTTCCACGATCGGAATTCCCGGCGCGGGATTTGGCGGCGCTTCAAACGGCGCCACCATCGCACGCCATCCCGAAGGGGCGCCGTTGGTCTGCGCCGGATCGAAGGCGCCTTCCAACGGTGTAAAGCGTCGCAGGCGGCGCTCGGTTGTGAGCTCCTCCATCTTGCGATGCGCGAGCATCGCTGCGCGGTCATATTCAGTGAGGCGCGACGCGACACGAACGGATCCTGAAAGCGATGTCATGAGGCCGGCGATTGCGGTGGCGAGAATTACCGTCGCGACCAGGACTTCCAGGAGAGTGAAGCCGCGGGCGCCTGGGCGTCGGCTCATTTTGTGTCCTCTCTGGGAGGCTGCTCCACTTGGGGAATGCCGGTGATGGGATCGACGCGGACAATGCGCCTAAAGCCGCGCTCACTGACTATCTCGACTCCTAGCCTCGGCACCGCGCCTCCGGGATACAGCACGAAGCTTCGCTCCTCGTCTTCTCCGGACGGCAGCACGGGATGAATGCGGACGATGCGAATCTGCTCAGGCATGTTGAGCTCGCGTGTGGTGTCGACGCTGAAGAGCTTCAGCTTGTTCTCCGGAATTGAGACGATGATCTCGACTGGAACCTGCCGGCGCTCGGCGCGATTGAGGCCGGCGTTGAGAAAGCTGACGACGGAATCCGAGGCCGAGGTGAGACGTATCGAGTCGAGTCCACTCGTGACGGCGGGGAAGGCGAGCGCGGCAATGAAGCCGACCAGCGCCAGCACCACAATCATCTCCACGAGCGTGACGCCCGTTTGCCTGGTACTGCGGTGTTTCACTAGTTCTGCCAGCTTGTCACGTCTGCGTTGACGCCTTCGCCGCCGGGCTTGCCATCGGCGCCGTGCGAAACGATGTCCGGCTCATCCCCGTGCTCTCCCGGATATGTGTAGACATAAGGATTGCCCCATGGGTCCACCGGCACATCCTTCGGAAGGTAGGGGCCTTTCCACAGCGGGACGCCATCGGGCGCGACACGCAGCGCCTGCAACCCCTGTTCGGTTGTGGGGAACGTGCTCGTGTCGAGCTTGTACATGCCGAGCGCGGTCGACAAGTTGCTCATCTGCGCGCGCGCAGCCGTGACTCGCGCTTTGTCGGCGCTGCCAAACATGCGGGGCGCGACCAAGGCAATGAACAACGCAATGATGGTAACCACTACCATCATTTCAATCAAGGTGACGCCGTTTTGCCGTGCTCTGCGGCGGGCCGCTGACTTTTGTGTTTTCATATCGCTACCTCGTTCATGCTGGTGATGGCAAGCAGCATACTCAGAATTAATGCGCCGATGATGATGCCCATGATCAGGATCACAACCGGTTCGAACAACGCCGTGAAGCGCCGGATGGCTGTGCGTGTCTCAGTCTCGTAGATCTCGGCCATGCGCGCAAACATATGATCCAGGCGTCCCGTTTCTTCCCCGACGCTGAGCAGATGCGCTGCGAGGGGGGGGAACTCGTTGCTACGTCGCAAAGGCGCAGCGATTCCTTCGCCGCGCTTGACGCCTTGCGCCACCATTTCGAGCGATCCGGAGATTCTCTTGTTGTTCAGCGTGGCGCCCGCGATGCCGATGGACTGGACCAGGGGAACGCTGTTTGCCACCAAGGTGCTCATGGCGCGGGCAAAGCGGGCGACCTCGGCTTTACGTAGGGCAACGCCGAGAACAGGCAGCTTCAATCTCAGTCCGTCCCACCACAGGCGACCATGCCTGGTGGCGATGTATCCGCGAAGAAAGATGAGGCCACCGATGAGCGCTACCGCGACAATCCATCCGTAGGTTGTGACAGCTCGACTGACATCGAGCATGATACGCGTTGGGGTCGGGATCACCATGTGCGAGTCTTCGAACACGCTGGCGAAACGCGGGATGACGAAGGTCATCAGGAAGATTACCGAAGCGGCGCCTACGGTAGCCAGCAGCCCGGGGTAGACCATCGAAGAGACAACGTAGTTGCGGAGATCGTCGCGCGTTCGCTCGAATTCGGATAAGCGTTCGAATACCGTCGCGAGCGAACCTGACGCCTCACCCGCGCGCACCATGTTGATGTACAGGGAGGAGAAGTACTCGGGCTTGGTCGCGATGCTATCGGCCAGCGATTTACCGCCTTTGAGTACGCGGATGATGTCCTGCACCACAAGGCGGAACACTGCACGTTCGGTGAGTTCGCTGGTGATGGATAACGCACGGTCGAGCGGCACACCGGCGTTGAGGAGCGTGGATAACTCCTGCGTGAAGAGCAGCACATCGCGACGGTTGCCTCGCCGTCCGAAGGGCATCTTCAGCTCGAACGATTTCTTGTCTTCGACGCCGACGTAGACGGGCGTGAGTCCTTGGCGGCGGAGCTCGGCTGCGACGAGCTTCTCGGTTTCGCCGTTCAGGACACCGGTGCGCAGCTTCCCATCGGAGGCGACGGCTCGGAAGTGATAATTGGTCGCCACGGCCGGTTAGAACTCCTGGGTGACGCGCATCACTTCTTCCACCGTGGTGACGCCCTGGTGGATCTTTAACCAGCCGTCTTCGCGGAGATTGCGCATGCCGTTGCGGCGCGCGGCCTGAGTAAGGTCGACCGCATCGGAATTGGCGACGATCTTGCGGCGAATCTCTTCGTTCAGCTCCATTAGCTCGAAGATGCCAACGCGGCCGGTGTAGCCGGTGCCGAAGCATTCCTCGCAGCCGGCGCCTTTGAAGGTTTCGATCATCTCGCCTTCGGGTGTGAGGCGTTCTCCTGCAGGCACGCGGCACTTGGGACAAATGGTGCGCACCAGGCGCTGCGCCAGGACAGCGACCAGCGACGAAGACATCAGATAATTTTCAACGCCCATATCCGCGAGGCGCGTGATGGCACTGGGAGCATCGTTGGTGTGCAGCGTGGAATAAACGAAGTGACCGGTGAGCGCTGACCGGATGGCAATGTCTGCCGTCTCACGATCGCGAATTTCACCGATCATGATCACGTCCGGATCTTGGCGCACGATGTGCCGAATGCCCGCCGCGAACGTCAGTCCGATCTGTGTATTCACATGGAGCTGATTGATGCCGTCCATCTGATACTCGACCGGATCTTCGATGGTGATGATCTTCTTATCTGCCTTGTTGATGCGTTTCAGCGCGGAGTATAAAGTTGTCGACTTGCCGCTTCCGGTTGGCCCGGTCACCAGGAAGATGCCATGCGGGAGCGACGTGTAGTATTCCATGCGGCGCAGCATGTGCTCATCGAACCCGAGTTTTTTCAGATCGTAGAAGTCACCCGCGCTGCGGTCGAGCAGGCGCATGACAACGCTTTCGCCATACAAAGTGGGCAGCGTCGAGACGCGAAGGTCGACCTCGCGGCCGAGCGTCTTGATCTTGATGCGTCCGTCCTGCGGCAGGCGGCGCTCGGCGATGTTCAACTTGGCCATCAGCTTCACGCGCGAGATGATGGCGGCCTTCAATTCCTTTGGGGGATTGTCCTGCGGGTAGAGCACGCCGTCCACGCGGTATCGGATGCGGAACTCTTTTTCAAACGGCTCGATGTGAATATCGCTGGCGCGCTTTTCGACGGCCTGCGCGATCATGGCGTTCACCAGGCGGATGACGGGCGCTTCGCTCGCCATATCGCGAAGGTGTTCCAGGTCTTCAGCGGCTTGCCCGTCGCCGAACTCGGGCAGGGCTGAGCGGTCGGACTCGCCGTAAAACCGATCTACCGCATCGATGATTTCCTGTTCGCCTGCCAGCACGGGATCGACGCGAAGGCCGGTGAAGGCGCGCACGGCCGCCAGCGTTTCGAAATCGAGCGGGTCCGCCATCGCGAGGGTGACGGTTGAATCATGCAGGGCGACGGGAAGGCAGCGGAACTGGCGCAGGAATCGCGAGGAAAGCTTTTCGGTTTCCGGAGAGACGGGGGGAGGGCCGTCTATGGTGACGAGAGGGACACGGAGTTGGTCCGACAGGGTCGCCATGACATCTCGGGCCGAGCAGTAGCCGCCGTCGACCAGGATCTTGCCTATCTTCTCACCGCGTTCCTTTTGTAGTTCGAGCGCGCGATCCAAGTCCTCGGCGGACACGAACTGCCGCTCAAGGAGCATCTCTCCCAGTCTCATCAGAACTCTTGCACTTTCAACGCGGCTTCCAGTCCGGTAGAACTCAACAGGGCAGATTTGGGGGCCTGGATCATGATCTGCTTCGGCATGCCCGTAGAGTTCTCCCATACCCAGTAGGGAATGGTCACGGCGAGCACGACCTGCTCGTTGGCCGGCACGCCTTCCAGGCCGCGCGCCATGACGACAAGGGATTCCACCATCTTCTTCTTCAGGACGTCAATGCGCGCCTTCTTCTGGAGTCGGAGTTTGTCAAGGTCAGCCTTGGTGTACTGCGGGCGGAACGGGTTGGGCGCGGCGTAGGGATTCGGGTCGACCTCGGCTGTAAATACGACTCCGTAGCCTTCGAGATAGACACCTCGTGTGTGGCCGAGCACTTCTGCCGGACTGTTGTTGTCCAGTTGCGTCACCTTGGTGTCGGTCAGTTTTTCCAGTGACACCAAGTTGTTGCGGGTGACGCGCGGCGACACCGAGGCGCCAATCAACGCTAGTCCAACGAGAAGTCCGGCCAGCACCTTCATTGGAGTGAGACTCCGGTCTCATAGCTCGCGCGACGCACATTGGTGGCGCGCTGCTGCATGCGTTCAATGTACTGGGCCACGTAACTCATCTGCGCCTGATACCGGCGTTCGCTTTCACCAACGCGGGCATTGACGGCTTGCAGAAGCTTCTCGGCCTGACGGGCCTCCAGTTCGCTCGACACTTTTTGCACGGCGATAGCGACGCGGCGATCGATCTCGGCGTCAATGGCTTTCTGGTCGGCGATCTGAGCGACGGGAGCCGGAGCAACGGCCGTCGCGGGCGACTGCACAGCATGGAAAACGATCGCCAACGCGAGCATCGCAGCCGATGCAAATCCAACCTGAGGTCCTGATGCGAAGAGACGCTGCCACCAACGCGGCTCGAAGACCTTATCTGAGACGAACGCGATCCGCCGAACCGGCTCTTCTTCGCGCATGCAGAGCACCGCCGAGCGCGTCGCATCCAGAGCCGCGACTTCCTCATGGCACGCCGAGCATGTCAGCAGGTGGCGGTCCACCGCTTCACGTTCGGCCGCAGTTAACTCCCCGAAGAGGTAGTCCTTCAAATCAAATGGCGCACACATCATTCTTTTCCCCGCATTTCTACTGACGTCAGCGTTTCCTTCAGGAGGTCCAAAGCCGTATACAAGCGCGACTTCACCGTCGAGACCGGGCAGCCGAGGATGTCGGCCATCTCTTCAAACTTGAAGCCCTGGTAGATCTTGAGGACCACCGCTTCGCGCTGCTCATGCGACAGCCGTTTGAGCGCGCGTTCCACCGCAAGGCTGACTTCGATCGGCAGCATGCGGCGAGTCGGCCCTGGTTCAATCCAAGGCTCGTGTTGGGCGGCGTCCAGTTCCGTCTCCGGCCGGTTTTTGCGCAGCAGCGAGTAGGCCTCGTTGTGGGCAATCCGGTACAGCCAAGGAGCGAACCTGGACGGGTCCTCCAGCTTGCGCAGGTTTTGGTGTGCTTTGACAAACACGTCCTGCGACAAGTCCTGGGCGTCTTCCCGATTCTTGACGAGCCGAAGCAGGTAGTTAAAGATGCGCTTTTCCCACCTGGACACAAGGAGGTTATAGGCCTCCACATTGTCGCGGCGGGCCTGAGCGATCAGGTCGCGATCCTCAACCTCCCGAAAGATCAACTAATCCGGCTCCGTTCGAAAGACGTACTCCGCAGGGAAAAAGACGAAAACCACGTGTCGGGATGCGGGGATGTCACTATTTTCACATGAATCGGGTGGCGATGACCGCCGCAAGTCCGATCACGGTTAAGAATGCGCCCAGGTAGACGGAGTTGGGACGATAACGCATGGTGAGCGTGTGCTCGCCGGCAGGTACGACGACACCCCTCATTGCGGCGTTTACTTCCAGGATGTCGGCGGCTTGGCCGTCTACCTCGGCTTTCCAGCCAGGGAAGAACGTGTCGGAGACAACGACCATTCCCTTGCACGCGAGTTTGGCCTTGACAACCACAGTGTCGCCGGTCGGACGCCGGTAATCGGCCGATTCGGAGGCGCCGTCGCAGGTATCGAGGCTTGGGCCGGTGCCGGTCATGAAAGCTTTAGAGGTGAAACTCGGCAGGTCCTTCTCGGCCTGTTCGCCGATCTGCTCGCGGGTGGCTTTCTTCTCGATGCGGTGGACTACCCAGGACCGAGGAAAGGCTTCCGGGCGCAGGATTACCGTTCGTCCTGATTTGGAGGTGAACACATCCGTGTCGGCAGGGCTTCCGTGGTCGCCGCCGAGCGCAAAGCGGGCTCCCCAGAGGAGTTGTGTATTCCGGTTGTGCATGGGCACAGTGCGAATGTTCAGGCTGAGACTCGCAAGGTAGCCGGTGACGCCGTCCAGATCGTGGTGCGCGGCCCAATTGCCGGGGATTTCGTTGCCCGCGATGAAGATTCGGAAGGGCGGCTGCTGCTTACTTAAGTATTCTGCGGCATCGGCGTGAGAGTTCATGCCGTTCAGGTATTCCATCTGATCGCCGGTGCGTTTGTTGCCGCCCACGATGTGGATGCTGGTGGCCTCCATCCATAACAGCACTAGACAGAGGCCGATGGCATGACGGTATCGGAGTGCCTTCACGCGCAGGGCGGCAAGCAGAGCGGCTAACAAAAGCGCGTAAATGGCCGCCATGGTGAGGGCTTGGTGCCTTTCCTGTCTGGCGAGCACAAGCGCAAACATTCCAACGAATACAAGCAACGCGGTGATAGCGAGCAGTTGCGGGGAGCGGAGGAGGTGGGGACGCGCGATCCGCCGGCCGACCGTGTCGATACCGTAACTCGCCAGCACCGCCGCAGAAAGGCCGAAAAGGAAGATGGCGGCTCCCGGTGTGCGCGCTTTCTCAATTATCGGCAGCAGGATGTAAGCGACACCTTCCAGGCCGGCGTTGGATCCGAACGCATAAAGGAACCCGCCGATGCCCAGGAAGACGAAGAGCCGGACGCGCGCATCGTGACGCCACCGGGTGAGGACGGCTATCAGTGCGAGGGTGAAGGCCGTGAAACCGACGTACGGTTCCGAGATCGACGCGAGGTTGGGAAAGACGATGCCCAGGATGGACGTGGGAGACATGGAAAGCGTCTCATGGGCCGCGTAAGGGACTTTCACATTCCAGCCGACGGGCTCGCCTGCAATTACCCAGCGCACGGACTGGATGCCGTACTCACGGGCGGGAAGGATTTGCAGGGCAGCGATGAGGCCGCAAATGGCAAACGCGATTGCGGCGTAGCGGATTGGATCGGTGTCCATCCGACGACCACGGAAAACGTAGAAGAGCCACGTTAGACCGGATGCCAGTGATAGGAAGATCGGAACTTGATGATGTCCGCTCAACCAGGCCAGTCCGAGGCAAAGACCGCACATCGCGGCGTTCCGCACACCGTCGCGCTTTTCGACGCATCGGATCAGGAACAGCAACACGAGCGGCGCCCAGACTGCGCCGTTCATCATCTGCGGCCAGCCCGTCGCCGCCAGATAGCTGGTGAGGGAGAACGTCAGCCCGGCGAAAAAGGATGCCAGAACAGAACGGCCCAGATCCCGGCAGAGCGCGTAGCAGAAGACCGCACCCATGACGTGAATCACGGCGAAATACCAATGGATGATATCCGAGTTGAGGACTCCGTTCTTCAGCGGCATGGAATAGAGCAGCCAGTTCAGGAAGTACGCAGCACCGGGTTGGGCTTGCCCGAGCAGCGGCTGGCCTCCCCACATGTGCGGATCCCAGAGTGGCAAGGTCCAGGCGTGCCATTGCCGAGCCGCGACATGGATCCAGGGCATGACCTGCCATGCCGAGTCCATACTCCACATGAGCTCGTATTGTCCGGAGAGAGTGAATTTCCAGTAGAACAATACGATTGCCGGAAACAGTAGCAGTGGAGGTACGAATCGCTTGAAGGCGCGGGAGCGCCCGGTCCGTGTTAATCCACGTTTCACTTCCTTCCACAATAGCGGGAATGGCGGAAGCGGCTTGTATTACCATGGCCGTTAGAGATGAACCGCCGAGAAGCCATTAAAACCGGAGTTGTCGCTGCCGCAGCCGTACCCTTTCTGGACGGCGCTACGTGGAAGCCGGCGCTTTTCACCGCGCAACAGAATGAAACGGTGATTGCGCTGACCGACCTGATTATCCCTGCGACGGATACGCCGGGCGCCAAAGCGGCTAATGTAAATCGGTATATTGATCTGCTGCTTCATGACGGCCCCGCGGCCGAACGCGACCGCTTTATGAACGGGTTGAAGTGGCTCGAAGAGGAGTCGATGCGGCGTGAGAAGGCTGCTTTTGTGAAGCTGACACCGGCCAAGCAGACGGCGCTGCTGGCTTCCCTGGAAGCTTCGGGCAGCGGCGACGGATATGCTTTCTTTCGCATGCTGAAGAGCATGACTGCCCGGATCTACTTCGAGACGGAGATCGGCTTTAAGGAACTCAACAAGAACGGCGTTCCGAAGTCCTGGGCCTGCCCGCATCCAGGGCATCACCAGTAAGTGCAATATCCTGATTCGGTCGAGTACCTGTACGCGCTCGGCAACGAACTCAAGACGGTCAAGTTCGGTCTCGACAACATTCTTGAAGCGCTCGCGGCTTTAGGTCAGCCGCAGGATTCCTTGCGTATCGTGCACGTTGCGGGTACGAATGGCAAGGGCTCGACTTGCGCAATGGTTGAGGCGGCAGCGCGGGCTTACGGCCTGCGGACGGGCTTGTATACTTCCCCGCACCTGGTGGAGCCGACCGAACGGATTGTGATCGACGGGCGGCCGGTTTCACGGGAGCAGTTTGCCGACGCGTTTGCGCGGGTGCACGAGGTCGGCATGCGCATGGAGACACATCCGACCTATTTCGAGACGGTCACGGCCATGGCTTTCCTGCTGTTTCGCGACGCGGGTGTGGAGTTGGCGGTTGTGGAGGTTGGGCTCGGCGGGCGTTTGGATGCCACCAACGTGGTGAAGCCCGAGATCTGTGCGATCACGCCCGTAGACTTCGACCACGAAGCATTTCTTGGCAGCAGCCTGGAGCAGATTGCGGGCGAAAAGGCTGGGATTCTGAAGCCCGGTGTGCCAGCGGTGATCGCGCCACAACGAGCCGAAGCCGAGACGGTGATCGCACGGCGCGCGGCGGAGGTGGGCGCCGATGTGGACTTCGTGCGCGAGCGTGAGTTCCAAGACGTGCGGGTTACGGCTGAAGCTTCGGAGTTCACCTTTCGAGGCATGCGCGTGCGGTGCCCGCTTGCGGGACCGCATCAGGTGACGAACGCGGCCACTGCATCGGCGGTGTTGCAGCGGCTTGGAATGGCGGCCGATGGTTTAGCGGGAGCAAGATGGCCGGGTCGACTTGAAGTGGTGTCCGAGTCGCCGCGCATCATTCTAGACGGAGCGCACAATCCGGCAGGGGCTCGGGCGCTGGCCGACCATATCCATCGCTTCTATTCCGATCGTCCGGTGTGGCTGGTTTACGGGGCTATGCGGGACAAGTCCGTTGAAGAGATCGCGGAGATTCTGTTTCCGTTGGCTTCGCACGTCATTGTGACTGTGCCGGCGTATGGCCCTCGGGCCTTGCGCTCGGAAGCGGTGGTGGAGGCGTCGGACCATCCTTCGATGGAAGAGGCTCCCGATGTGGCGCATGCGATCTCGCGTTGCCGGTCGGCTCCGGCTGACGCCGTTATTTTCATCACCGGGTCGCTATATCTGGTTGGAGAAGCGCGCGCGCAACTCGTAAAATGAGGATCGACCACCTATGTCCCCGGGATTGATCCGAGCGCTGCTCATCACCGATCCACTGATTATCCTGGCGACGATCATCCTCGGCTCGGTGGATTTCTTCGTTTCGTTTCTGAAGGACGGCGAGCGCAAGCAGCACGCAGTGGCCCAGGTGTGGTCAAAGGTTCTAATCCGGATTGCCGGCGTGAAGCTGACGATTGAGGGGCTGGAGAAGATCGATCCGAACGGGTCGTATGTGTTCGCATCGAACCACGCGAGCTACATGGATACACCCGTGGTGATGGGCCACATTCCTGTGCAGTTTCGATTTCTGGCTAAGCGAGCCTTGTTTCATGTGCCGTTCCTCGGGTATCACCTAAAGCGCGGGGGCCACATTGCGGTGCCTCGGGAGAATCCTCGCGAGGCGCTGAAGGCGATGGCGGAAGCAGGCAGGATTATTCGCGAGCGCGGAATCTCGGTGCTGATTTTCCCTGAAGGGGGCAGGTCGTTGGAAGGATTGAAGCCGTTCAAGGAAGGCGCGGCGTACATCGCGATCACGGCCGGTGTGCCCGTGGTTCCGGTGGCGCTGGAAGGAACGCTTGCGGTGCTGCCTATGCATTCTTTGAATGTTCGACCCGGCAAGGTAACGATGCGGATCGGTGATCCGATCCCGACGGCGCACCTGACGATTCGGGATCGCGCGAAGCTGACGCAGGAGATGCATGAACGAGTCGCTGATCTGCTCGAAGGGCGGCCGCGCGCCGCTGCGGAGAGCCGCGCGTGAGGTTTCGTAGCGATCGCACGGCTGGTTTTCAGGAGTCGGTGATCCGGGATATGAGCCGGCGCGCCATGCGGCATCAGGCCGTGAATTTGGCTCAAGGTTTTCCCGATTTTGCTGCCCCGGAGTTCGTCAAGGAGGCTGCGATTGCCGGGATCGTTAGCGACGTGAATCAGTACGCAAACACCTGGGGCGCAAAGCCGCTTCGTGACGCAATCGCACAGAAGTATCGCAATACCTACGGGCTCGAATACGACCCGGAGACGGAGATCACAGTATGTTGCGGCGCCACGGAAGGCATGATCGCGTCGCTGATGGCGGTGACCAATCCCGGCGATGAGGTTGTCGTCTTCGAGCCCTTCTACGAGAACTACCGGCCGGATGCATTGTTGTGCGGGGCCGTCAGCAAGCTGGTGACGCTCGGTCCGCCGGATTGGTCGTTCGATCCTGATGAACTGCGCGCGGCGTTCTCATCGCGAACCAAAGCCATTATCCTGAACAGCCCGAACAATCCTACCGGCCGAGTCTTCTCGCGCGCTGAGATGCTGCAGATCGCGGAGCTGGCACAGGAGTTCGACTCGCTTGTGATCACCGACGATATTTACGAGCACATCCTGTACGACGGCGTGGAGCATATACCGATGGCTTCGCTGCCGGGGATGCGCGAGCGCACGCTCAGCGTAAATAGCATGAGCAAGACGTACTCGGTGACTGGATGGCGAATCGGATGGGTGATGGCGCCGCCGGAGATTTGCGACGGCATCCGCAAGGTTCACGACTTCCTCACTGTGGGCGCGGCTGCTCCGCTGCAGGAGGCGGGGGCGGCCGCACTGAGTGCTCCGCAGGCGTACTATGACGAGCTGGCGCGCACGTACAGCGCCAAGCGCGACCTTCT
>DASQDN010000303.1:0-11774 GCA_035634155.1 Bryobacteraceae bacterium
CAAGTTCGGGCAGATGCTCTGCGCCGGCGCCTGCTTTGGATTCTTCGGGCGATAACTTCACCTCGATCATCACGTCCAATGGTTTGCCCGTCGCGCCCAGGCGTTGTGCGAGTTTGGCGGAATCTACCGTTTGGATTATGCGGAACAATTCCGACGCCACCTTCGCCTTGTTCGATTGCAGATGCCCGATCAGATGAAACCGCGCTCCATCTAGAGTTGCCACCTCCGGAGCCTTGCCCGCGAACTCCTGCACGTAATTCTCGCCGAAATCGCGCAGACCTAAATCGTAAGCTTCGCAAATCGCACTCGCTGGAAATACCTTCGTCACCGCGATAAGCGTGATCGCATCGCGGCGCCGTCCCGAGCGCCGGCAAGCCGCCTGGATGCGCTCCTCGACAGCGTCCAATCGTTGTCTCAACACGAAGACAGATTGTAGCGCGCTGAGAAGATCAGCCGAGCTCGCACACCTCTTACAAGTGAAGAACTCCGTGGCGGAAGCGCACGCCGAGCTGATTCGATTCCTGTCGCAGGCCCGGCAGCCGGCTGTAGTCGAGTCGGGTTGCGACCCGATACCGTTGGTCGCAGGCGCGTACAACATCGACCTTTCCGGAGAACGCCTTTTTCTGGAGGCTTGGACTCGCGACCGCACGCTTTCCCGGCGCGTCACAGGTTTGATCGAAGCATCTCGACACGTTTCGCGCTTCGCCATCGAGAAGTTCGGGAAGAAAGAGGGCGCTATCGATTTCATCGATCTCGCCGCTCCCAAGTCCGTTAACACTACCCGGAAGGCGACCAGGCACACGTATCGCGAGCAGTTCCGAAGATCCCTGCTGCGCCAGTTCGCAGGGTGGAAGATAGCCGAGCTAAGCGCTGAGGCGGATCTTGAGAACAGCTTATCGCCCGCCTATCCACGCGCTTTATTAAAAAACGGCAATACAGCTTATGCCGCGATCGCTTGCCCACCTCAGGCACAGGATATCGACGGCGTTCTCACATTCGGACTCATCTGGCTGGACTACGTGCGCAAGCGCGATCCGCGCGCTACGGTTACAGGTTTGGCTGTGTTCGTGCCCGAAGGAAAACATCGCTCAGTGTGTCTTCGTACAGTGCATCTGCGTGTGGATACGACCGAGTGGGCCGTGTTCGTATACACCGAACGGACCGAAGATCGCGTTGATCTGCGAGATTATGGCAATCTTTCTACCGTACTACCTTTACGAAGCACTGGCATATGCCATGACCTTGAATGGTGGATACATCGCCTCTCTCATCTGCCTCAAGTCACACAGTTTGAACAGAATAACGGGGCAATTAGCTGGCGTGTCCATGGGCTTGAATTTGCGCATTGGGAAAAGAGCAAGGGAATTACATTCGGACTCGAAACGAAGCATTCCGGACGCGAGTCTAACGCAGCAGAGATCGAGGCGCTCGCACGTGAAATGGCGCGGTTGCGTTCGGCTGAAGCCGCGGACCGTGTCAATCCTCTCTATCTACGCAAGCCGGAGCTATGGCTCGAATCTCAGGTTCGTGAAGCGTTGCCGGAGATCGACGCGACGCTGGAACGTCAACCTGTTTACCGCCAGGCGCCTGAGCTAACGAGCGGGGACCGGAGCGTGCTGGATCTGCTCGCGGCCGATTACGCGGGTCGCCTGGCGGTGGTGGAGGTGAAGGTAACGGAGGATCTTCATCTCCCGCTCCAGGCTTTGGATTATTGGATCCGTGTGCGATGGCACGCCGCACGCGACGACTTTCGTTCGTCCGGTTATTTTCCAGGTAGGACTCTTCAAACCTGCCCGCCCCGATTGCTGCTGGTCGCGCCTGCGCTACAACTCCATCCGACCACTGAATTCTTGATCGATTACTTCTCGCCTGAAGTGGAAGTGGAGACGATCGGTGTCGCTATGAACTGGCGGGAGCGCATCAAAGTGATGTTTCGAAGACGCCGGTCACTGCGTCCATCATAGAAGCTATGAATGCCGCACGCATGCTGCTGCAGATCCGAAACGCGCTGTCTCACTTGAATCCAACCGAGGTGCGCGAGAATGCGCGCAAGCCGGTGATCCTGGAGTTGTCCGCATCCAACCCGCGCGTTCAGGAAGAGATGGAGAACTACTTCGCTCCAGCTCGTCGCGGCCCGCCCGGAGCGCGAGCCGAGATCATCGATGTGGCAGTTGACGCGGCCGCCCCGGTCATCCGCATCGTCGAACAAGGCATGCCGCTGCCGGCCGGCAGCTTCGTCTATCAGCCCCACAAGCCGGAAGCAGTTGTGTGCGAGATCATCGAAGGATTTCCCGACTTGAAGCTCGCCCTGGCGCGAAAGTACGCCGCGTTCCGCAAGCCGGTCTCGGATGACATCATCTTCAACGTGTCGAAGGAAAACGCGCTGTTTTCCGTAGCGACCTCAGTCCCAGCGCTGATGCCGATCCTTGCCGTGCCGTGGGCCGTGGGCGAGTTCGCTTCCGATACGGCATTTCTCACGATGAACCAGATCCGAATGGCGTTTATGCTTGCGGCTGCCAACGACGAAGTGGTTGGGTACCGCGAACAGAAGGCCGAGATCGCGTCCATGTTCGCCGGGGCGTTCGGATGGCGCGCCATCGCTCGTGAACTTATCGGCGTCATCCCAATGGGCGCCGGTATCATCCCTAAAGCAGGGATTGCGTTCGCGGGCACGTATGTTGTCGGCCTTTCGCTGGAGCGCTTCTACCGCATGGGCCAAGCCATGACACCTGAGCAGCGTAAGCAGGCTTACCGCGATGCGTTGGAGCGAGGAAAAGCCGTCGCGGCCGATCTTTTGAGCGCGTACAAAGGTCAGCGAGCCGGGTAGAATCGAGAATATGCAACGCATGCTCTTATGTCAGCTCTCGTGTTTGCTGATGGTGTGCGCGTGTTCTTATGCCGACACGCTTCGCCTGAAGTCCGGCCGGACTGTCGAGGGAACGTATCTGGGAGGAGACTCCCGAAACATACGCTTCGATAACGGCGATCGGATCCAAACATATTCCATCAACGATGTTGCCGAGCTGCGGTTTGGATCGGTCGAGACCTCAAACTCCGCGCCGCTGGCGCCCGAACCTGCTGTCGCGCCGCGGGCCTCGGCCGCTCCAACTCCCCCGCGAACTGCCACGCCGGCAAAGGCTCCCGCTCCCGCCCGAGCCTCATCCGCCGGTGTGGAGATCCCCCAAGGCACACCGCTGGTCCTGCGCATGATCGACGATATCGACTCCTCACGGGATACCGTGGGCCAGGAGTTCCGAGCCAGCGTTGACGAATCGGTGAGCGTGGGTGAGCGTGTTGTGATTCCACGCGGGGCCGATGTAGTTGTGAAGCTGGTGGAAGACAAGCAGTCGGGAAAACTAAGCGGAAGAACGGAGTTGACGCTCGACGTGATTTCGGTGATGGTGAACGGTCGAATGGTGGACGTGCGCACCGACGAAGTGAATCGCGCAAGCGAATCGCGCACGGGCAAGACAGGTCAGGTTGTCGGCGGCACCGCAGCTCTGGGCGCGATTATCGGCGCAATTGCAGGCGGAGGCAAGGGAGCTGCCATCGGAGCGGTCACCGGAGCGGCCGCCGGCGGCGCCGTGCAGGTGATGACCAAGGGCGAAAAGGTGAAAATCCCGTCGGAAACTCGCCTTACCTTCACCCTTCAGCAGCCGCTGCGGATATGACGGAACCGGGTTCGCCGGTCAACATCGTAGAAGGAAATCCGGCGAGCATGGTGCGCGTGATTTCCTACGAAGATTTGGAGTGCCCGGATAGCGCTGCATACGCGCGGATGCTCGACCAGGAGCTTCTTCCGCGATACGGCGCCTTCGTGGCATTCGAGCGGCGGGATTTCCCCTTACCGAAGCACGCGTGGGCCCGCCAAGCCGCCATCGCAAGCCGATACTTCCGTACCCTGAGTGCCGAAGTCGGAGCGCGCTTTGCCCGGCATTGCTACGAACATCAGCGAGAGATCAGCAGCGAGAACTTCAACGATCACGTCCGGCTATACGCTTCCACGCATGGCGCCGAACCGGAGCGCGCCATCCTTGCATTGCAGAACGGACCTTTCGCCGCACAGGTGGACACTTCCTACCAGGAGGGCCGTGCGCGCGGCATCGAACGCACGCCCACGCTGGTCATCCACGACGACATCTTCATTGAAACTTTCTCCTTCCCTGAAGTCGCTGCTTCGCTCGAAAAGGCCTTGGAAGGACCAACCAATTGACCAAGCCAGTCGCCATCGTCACCGGAGCGAGCCGCGGGATCGGACGCGGTATCGCCATAGATTTATCGCGTACACACACTGTGATTGCCACTTATCGCGGGCGCAAGGATGCAGCCGACTCGCTGCAAGCCGAGACGGGCGCTATCCCGTTCCAGTGCGATATCGGGAGTCGCGCGGATCGTGAAGCTCTCATCGCCTTCACGCGGGAGCGTTGCGGGCGTCTCGACTTGCTGGTGAACAACGCGGGCATTGCTCCTCGCGAACGCCGCGACATCCTGGAAGCGACGGACGAAAGCTTTGATGAGCTGATCGCCACGAACCTGAAAGGCCCGCACTTCCTCACCCAGGCGGCGGCACGTTGGATGCTGCAGCAGGGCAGTGGCCGCATTGTGTTCGTCACGTCCATCTCGGCGTACACCGCTTCGGTCAATCGCGGCGAATATTGCGTATCGAAGGCCGGCTTGAGCATGACCGTCGCTTTATACGCGCAGCGGCTCGCCGCCCATGGCATCACGGTCTTCGAGATCCGGCCGGGGATCATCCGCACGGACATGATCGCCGCGGTCGAGAAGACATATGACGAGAAGATTGCGAATGGTCTGCTACCGCAGCGCCGCATGGGCGAAAGCTCCGATATTGCGAAGGCAGTGCGCGCGATTGCCGATGGTCAACTCGACTACTCAACCGGTCAGGTATTGAATGTCGATGGCGGGTTTCATCTGCGAAGCCTGTAGGGGACTTGCTTCAACGCGCAAACGCCGTCCGAGTCTGAAATAATAGCGGCTTCATGCACTTCGACACCTCTGCGCAAAATGCTCCGACGGGTGCGCCTCCCGGATCACCCTGGTATAAGGAGCTAAATAGCTACCACTGGTTCGTACTCGTTGTCTGCTGCCTCGGTTGGCTGTTTGACACGATGGACCAACAGCTCTTCAATCTCGCGCGCCGTCCCGCGATCATTGACCTGCTTGGTGTCCAGCCGGGAGATCCATCCGCCAGCGGTTTGATTGCCGAATATTCAGGCTACGCGACCATGATCTTCATGATCGGCTGGGCATCGGGTGGCGTTTTCTTCGGCGTTCTCGGGGATCGGATTGGTCGCGCGAAGACGATGGTGATGACCATCCTGTTTTACTCCGTCTTCACTGGCTTGAGCGTTTTCTCCACTGGGGTCTGGGACTTCTCGGTGTACCGCTTTCTTACCGGACTCGGAGTGGGCGGGCAGTTTGCCGTAGGCGTCGCGCTGGTGGCCGAAGTTATGCCGGATCGCGCCCGGCCCTTTGCGCTGGGTTGGCTGCAAGCGTTATCCGCGGTGGGCAATATGATGGCGGCGCTCATCGGCATGGGCTTGGGCCAGATGGAGCAATCGGGCGCCATCGGCAGCGCGTGGCGCATGATGTTCGTCGTCGGAGCCTTGCCGGCATTGCTGACGATTCTCGTGTTCAAGAAGCTGAAAGAACCCGAGCAGTGGCAGAAGGCTAAGGACGAGAAGAAGCATATGGGGTCGATGACAGACCTGTTTACCGACCCGCGCTGGCGGAAAAACGCGTTTGTCGGCATGATGCTCGCATTCTCGGGTGTCGTCGGATTGTGGGGAATCGGCTTCTTCAGCTTTGACCTGCTCGGCTCGGTGTTGGACAAGACGTTTCGTGCGCAGGGGTTATCCGAATCCGTGATCGCAGGCAAGAAGACCATGTGGATCGGCATCGCGTCGCTTCTTCAGAACCTCGGCGGTTTTCTTGGAATTTACGCCTTCACGCACCTCACTCAGAAGATCGGTCGCCGATCGGCATTCGCCATCGGCTTCGTCGCCGCGATGCTATCGACAGCGTTCACGTTCTGGAATCTGAAGGACTTCACCGATATCTTCTGGATGATTCCACTAATGGGCTTTTGCCAATTGGCGCTCTTCGGCGGCTACGCCATCTATCTGCCGGAGTTATTCCCGACGCGCCTGCGCAGCACCGGGACCTCCTTCTGTTACAACGTGGGTCGCTTCGTCGCTGCACTGGGACCGCTTACGCTTGGCCTCTTGACGAGCCGCGTGTACTCCGGCTACCCCGAGCCGATGCGATACGCAGGCGTCACCATGTGTCTGGTGTTCCTACTCGGGATGGCGACATTGCCCTTCGCGCCGGAGACTAAGGGCAAGCCGCTCCCCGAGTGAGCTGCGTCCTCATCGGCGGCGGAAGCCGTAGCGGTAAAAGCCGCTTTGCCCTCGATTACGCCCGCCGCTATGCCGAGCCGCTGGCATTTATCGCCACGGCTGAAGCGCGAGACGAAGAAATGCGCGCTCGGGTGGCGGCGCATCGGGCAGACCGCGGCCTGCAATTTGCCACGATCGAAGAGCCGATCCACATCGAACGCGCCATTGAGGAGGCAGGCAGTCGATATGGCGCAATTGTCGTCGACTGTCTCACTCTGTGGCTCGCGAATCTGATGTTCGCGAGCCCGAAGCAGGACATCGCCCGCGTGACGGCCACACTCCTGCGCATCGCCTCCGAGTCCCCGACCGTTGTCGTACTCGTCACCAATGAAGTTGGATGCGGAATTGTGCCTGAGAACGCCCTTGCACGTCAATTCCGCGATCTCGCCGGCGCCATGAACCAGCAAGCGGCCGCTGCGGCCCAGGAAGCCTACTGGATGGTCTTCGGTTTCCCTATGCGCCTCAAATGATCGCCCGACTTTTGGGTGCGATCCAGTTCCTGACCACCGCGCCGATACGAGCGCGCACCGCGTCCCCAGGCGCATCCGCCGTCTTCTTCCCTCTTGTGGGTTGTGCCATCGGGGCCATCGGCGGCGTTCTCCTGCTCGCATTGCGCCAAGCCGTTCCGCCGGGCATAGCTGCGCTTGTGGTGCTCGCTTTCTGGGCCATGCTGACAGGAGGTCTGCACGAAGACGGCTTTGCCGATGTAGCAGATGCTTTCCGTGCCGGACGCCCGCCGGAGCGCATCCACGCCATCCTCAAGGACAGCCGCATCGGCGCTCACGGAGCGCTAGCCTTGATTCTGATCACTCTTCTGCGGTGGCAAGCGTTGACCGCGCTGGCTGCGCCCCCGGTGCTCGTCCTGGCGGCTACGATCGCCACCTCACGCGCGGCGATCGTTGCGTTGGCGTGGGTCGCTCCCCCGGTCGGCTCCGGGCTCGGCCTCGAGTTCTCGCGCGACCTGACCTCCGCTTGTGTCCTGGCTGCTCTGGCGCAAGCTGGGTTAGTATTATTCTTCGCTCCCGCGGGGCTTCTTCTAGCCTGGGGCGCCTGCCTGATAGTCGCTGCCGCCACCCCGTACTTCCGACGTCGCATCGGCGGCATCACTGGCGATTGTCTTGGCTCCACCGCCTTGCTCGTCGAGACGTGGGGATTCACGCTCTACTCATGCCAGCGCTGTATGTGATCCGGCACGCGGAACCCGCGGTGCGCGGCGTCCTGCTCGGCCGCTCAGATCCGCCCCTGAGTGAGGTCGGCTTGCGTCAGGCGGCCGCACTTCCGTCCTTGCTGCCGCGATGCGCCGCAGTGTACACGAGCCCGTTGCAACGAGCTCGGCAAACTGCAAATTTCCTCAGCGGCACGACTGTAATTCTCTCCGAACTCGCCGAAATTTCTTACGGAGAATGGGACGGTTTAAGCTGGACTGATATCGAGCGTAAGTCGCCGGAAATAGCCGCAGAAAAACTGAAGCGCTGGAGACATATTGTTTCCCCCGGAGGCGAGCCCTGGGAGTCCTTTCAAACTCGTGTTTGCCGCGCCCTTGCTGTTATCCGATCGGGTCCGTTTCCTGCTGCGATTGTAGCCCATGAAGCCGTCAATGCTGTGATCATGAATAATCTGACAGAGGCTGCGCTAGAGTCGTATAAGCAGGACTACTGCACCGTAAAAAAATATAATGTTAGATCCGGCACATAACCTGGAAGAACGCGTGCGCGAGCGGTTGAACTCGCTCACAAAACCACCCGGAAGTCTGGGTCAATTAGAAGACATTGCCGTGCGGTTTGCGCTGATTCGCGAAGAAGAAATGCCCTCGCCTGCGCGCAAAGGGTTATATATTTTTTGCGGTGACCACGGAGTTACTGAGGAGGGAGTGAGTCGCTACCCGCAATCCGTCACCCGTCAGATGGTCCGCAATTTTCTGGACGGTGGGGCGGCGATCAATGTGCTCTGCCGCCGGCTGCAGATCAGGCCAGTCGTCGTCGACATGGGTGTGTGCGGGGCGTCGATTCCAGGAGTGGTCGACAGGAAGATTGCGGACGGTACCAGCAATTTCGCTCGCGTTCCGGCGATGACGCGAGATCAGGCCGAACGCGCGCTTCAGCACGGCAGCGCGCTGGCCGAAGAAGCTGCCACGCAGTACGATGTTGTCGGCCTGGGCGAGATGGGAATCGGCAACACCACCGCGGCCTCAGCCATCCTCAGCGTGTATTCCAGCGCCAGCCCATACGAGACCGTGGGACCTGGCTCCGGCCTCGACTCACAAGGGGTGCGCCGAAAAGCCGAACTCATCGAGAAAGCACTGGCTCTTCACAAGCCGTCGCCCGGCGACCCGCTCGGGGTACTCGCTGCCGTGGGAGGTTTCGAGTTCGCGGGCATCGCCGGCTTCCTCATCCGCGCTTGCCGCCTGAAACTCCCTGTGGTGCTCGATGGCTTCCCATGTTGTGCCGGGGCGCTGATCGCCAAGGTCATCGAACCGCTCGCCCTGCAGACAGCTTTCTTCTCGCACGAGTCTCGCGAGCCGGGCCACCGGCGGATGCTCGTCCTTCTTGAAGCTAAGCCGTACTTCAATCTCGGATTGCGACTCGGGGAAGGGACCGGCGCGGCGCTGTGCATGGGCATCATCGATTCGGCTGTCCGGCTTTATCGAGAGATGGCGACCTTCAACGAAGCGGGAATCTCTGGTCCTTCCTCAGGCGAGCTAGGATAGCCGTTGTGGCCGAATCCACTTGCATCTTCTGCAGAATTATCGCCGGCGAGATCCCGGCGGACATCGTGCACCAAAATGAGGACTGCGTCGTCTTCCTTGATAATTCGCCGCTGTTTCATGGACACTGCCTCGTGTGTCCGCGCCGGCACTTTGACACGCTGATGGACGTTCCGCCTGCGCACCTGACACCTTTATTTGAAACCGCACAGCGCGTGGCCCGCGCCGTGGAGGCGGGACTCGGCGCCGAAGGCTCGTTCGTCGCCATCAACAATAAGGTGAGCCAAAGCGTGCCGCATCTTCACGTCCACGTCATTCCTCGTCGCCGCAAAGATGGAATGAAAGGCTTCTTCTGGCCGCGACGACCCTACGCGTCAGACGCAGAAATGAAAGAAATCGCCGCTAGCGTACGGACAGCGATGGAAAACCAGGCGAGCTAACCTGCGGCAGGTCCCTCGGCGCGCGAAAGAGCCTGGACAATGCCCTCGCGATTGTGTTCGGCCGTCTTAGCCGAGCTTTCCAGCGCAATGCTGTACAGGACAAGTCCAATCAGCAGGTCCAGTAGCAGCACTCCGTAGAAGGCTGCTTCGCTATCGAACGCGAATCGCGCCCCAAATGCGAGCGCTACCGGCCCAGCCGCAGCCGGATACAAAAGCAGTAAGTACGCCTGCGCTCGCCCCGACGCGCCGTGCCTCCACGACTGCGCCGGGTCTACAGGACGCGGATGCCGCACGGAAAGCAAATTGCCGAACGACATCAGGAACACGGAAAACACAATCGTGACGCACAACGCTTCTGCAAATGTGCTGGCCGTTACCGGCATCCGTAGCAGAGCGCAAAGCGCCGAGACCGTAAGAAACTCAAGCAGTATGAAAAACAGCGCCGCGACATTCTTCGAGCGAAGCACAGTGGACATGGAAACAGGCATGGTGAAATACGCCTGAGCCGCCCCGCGATCGAGCCCAAAGGTATTCCAGAAGCAGATCTCACCCAGCAGCATCAGCGCATATCCAGTCACGACCGTCAGATAATTCGTCTGAATAAAAGACTTGCCGTCGCCCCTGATCGCCATCGGGAGCCAGATCAAAAGGCCGAATGAGAACCCCATCAGGAACAACAATCGGAAGCGGGCCGATCGGCTGAGGAAGCGAACTTCCTTCTCCACTAAAGCTGCGAGCGGATCCTTGAAGATGGCGGACATCACTCGCAACGGTGCGTCGAGCACCTGCAGCCTCCGACCTTCGGATCGCCCGCGCGATCCCGCTTCGGCGCTATCGAACAGTATCGTGCGCTCGAATTGATTACTTCCAATGAGCCATGCCGGTGCGGTCGACGTCAACTGCATCGCGGCGCTGCCCCAAGTTCCCGCATCGAAGGAAAGCGCCGCTGTCGCGCCCCAAGGCGTCCACCAATCGAGCAGGTATCCTTGCCACCCGATCGTAACACCGGCCGCTCCCGACACCAGCAGGACCTGGGGCAGCGCCGCCATCAGCACGAGCAAAAACACCAACCCTTCGCGAACCCGCTTGCGAGCGAGAAGCCGCCCAAGCAGGTCCTTCACCGCGGCAGCGACAAACAGATTGAAGATCGCAAACACGAGGATGGCCAGCGCGCCCGTCGTCGGCAATGTCGGATTCAGCAGAATGCCTGCCACGATCCCGGCGGAGATGAGCAGCATCTCGATGCTCGTAGTCACCCGCAGCAGAACTTCGATCGTGAACAACTGCACATGAGGGATCGGATATACGATCAGGCGTGAAAGGTCGAGCGAAACACCTGTGCTGACCATGACAATCGGCACAATTTGCCAGTAGCCGAATTGCAGCAGAAGTGTGGCCGGAGCGGCCCGCTTCAGCAACGCGACATCTTGCGGATCGGCGACAACTCGGCAAACGGCAACAGCAACGAAGGCCCACATGCCGTACCAGAGCAGACCAAAGATCGCCGTGATCGGGATTCCGCGATGCCTGGTGCGGCCGTAATGATTCGCCATCGACCGCCACTGCGCCCAAACGATCGCCCGAGCCTCGTGCCCTATCACGAGAGCCACTCCAGCGCGTCGCCGGCGCGTGAGGCGCCAACCACCCGTACGAAAATATCCTCTAGCGTCTCGTTACCCGAGCGTAGTTGCGCCATCGGCTCATCGATCACCAGTCGACCCTGGTCGATAATCGCCACCCGGTCGCACAAGCGCTCAACCACCTCCAGCACGTGCGACGTAAGGAAGATGGTTGCCCCCTGCCGTACCTGGTCCAGCAGAATATCTTTCATCAGCCGCGCGCCGATCGCGTCCACTCCCTCAAACGGCTCATCCATCAGGAACAACTGTGGTCGGTGAATCAGGGAAGCCGCCATCGCAACGCGCTTGCGCATGCCTTTGGAGTACTCGGCGATCATCTTCCTGTTGTCACCATCGAGTTGAAACAACGAGATGAGTTCCCGAGCACGTTCCCGGGCCATCGCAACCGGCAACCCATACATCCTTCCGGCGAACTCCACATACTCGGTTCCGGTGAGATGATCGAATAACAGCGATTCGTCGGGCACCAAGCCGATCTTTGACTTGATCGCAACATCACGTTCAGCCAGCGGCATGCCCAGAATTTCAATCGAGCCGGAGGTCGGCGGAGCAAGCCCCATCAACATCCGAA
>DASQDN010000304.1:0-9941 GCA_035634155.1 Bryobacteraceae bacterium
ATACCGGCTCTTCATGTTTGCCAATCTCGCAAAAGAAGAGCCTGGAAAGGACCCGGCCGTCGACGCAGTTAGCCGCCCCACACGGCCTTACGTCGAGATGAGCTTCGGCATGGGCATCGAAGGATATCCCGCCATCAGCATGACGCAGCACGCGGCCAACAAATATGCTGAATGGCTAAGCGCCAAGACCGGCCACTTCTATCGCCTGCCGACAGAAGCGGAATGGGAATACGCCTGTCGGGCCGGCACGACAACCGCCTACTCATTCGGAGACGACACAGCCAAACTCGCCGACTACGGCTGGTATTCGAAGAACAGCACCGAAGGCAAATACGGCAAAGTGGGAACCAAGAAGCCAAATCCGTGGGGCTTGCACGACATGCACGGCAACGTCATGGAATGGACGCTCGACCAATACGACCCCAAAGGATACGCAGGGCTCGCGGGCGACAACCCATGGAACATAGCCACCAGGCCTTATCCGCATGCGGTCCGCGGAGGATCGTGGATGGATGGAGCAGCGTCACTTCGATGCGGCGCTCGTACTGCTTCCGATCCATCGTGGAAGCAGCAGGATCCACAACTGCCCAAGAGCATCTGGTATCACACGGACGCGCAGGGCTTAGGCTTCCGCCTCGTCCGCCCCGTCGCGGTCCCGCAGGCAGAGAAGAAGATCAAGTATTGGAACAGCGGTGTTCACGAAGAGCCTTAGCGCGTTTCTCCTCGCGGCGTGCGCCCTCCAAGCGGCCGGGCGCTACCAAGCTTCCGAGCCGCACATGGGCTCGCTGACGACAATCACCCTTTACGCCGACTCGGCCGAACAAGCCCAGCAAGGCTTTCTCCAAGCATTCGCGCGTATAGCGGAACTCAACCGCATTCTTTCCGACTACAACCCGTCGAGCGAGATCTCGACCTCCTGCGAGCAACCGAAGAGTGCGGACCTCCGGGCAGTACTGGACCTTGCGCGCGCCATCCACGATCAAAGCGAAGGCGCATTCGACATCTATGCCGGAGCAGTGACTCATCTTTGGCGAAGAGCGCGGCGCGACAAACAAATGCCGTCGCGCGATGACATCCAGCGAGCGATGCATTCCCGAGGTAGCATCTGCGATGCCGGCGGGATCGCAAAAGGCTACGCGGCCGATGAAGCCCTCGCGACACTGCGCGCATTCGGCATTCCCCGCGCGTTAGTAGCGATGAGCGGCGACATCGCGATCGGCGACCCGCCTCCAGGAAAGCCCGGCTGGCGCGTCAGGGCCGCAGGCGGAGTCCACACGCTGAGCAATGCCGGAGTCTCCACTTCAGGCGACGAATATCAGGGCTTCAACATCGGCAGCGTGCGCTACTCCCACATCATCGACCCGCGCACAGGCCAGGCGCTTCGCAACGCGCCATCGGTCTCTGTT
Source organism: Bryobacteraceae bacterium (assembly GCA_035634155.1). Lineage (GTDB taxonomy): Bacteria > Acidobacteriota > Terriglobia > Bryobacterales > Bryobacteraceae > DASQDN01. Next base: position 1,407 of record DASQDN010000304.1, read on the forward strand.
ATCGCCAGAACCGCCGCCGAAGCCGACGCGGCAGCAACGGCAATCAGCGTCGGCGGCCAAAACACAGCGCGACGCCTGCAAGCCACCCGCAAGCTTCAAATCTTCATCGGTCCATCATCTTCAACAATCGAGCCGACACCTCAGGCCACTCCGGCGCAATAACGCTGAAGTAAACCGAATCGCGAATCGACCCGTCGGAATTCACCATGTGCCAGCGAAGCGTTCCTTCTTCCTTCGCCCCGATACGCAGCATGGCCGCGCGCGACTTCACGTTCATCGCGTTGGTCTTCAACTCCACGCGATTGCACTGAAGCTCTTCGAACGCGTGCCGCAGCATCAGAAACTTGGCTTCCGTGTTGATTGCGGTCCGCTGCCACCGTGTACCAATCCAGGTCCATCCGATCTCGACACGCTTGTGCTCGGGCACAATCGATCCGAATCGCGTGCTTCCTACCACCAGCCCTGACGCCGCTTCGATCATCACAAAGGGCAGCGCCGTTCCTGCGCGCTGCCACTCGAGCGCTGTCTCGATGAACGCGCGCATCTCCTCGCGCGAGGATCCGCACCCGGCCACATAGCGGAAGATCTCCGCGTCCGAGCCTGCGTCTACAAGCGCATCCAGATGGTCCACAGATAAGGGTTCAAGCCGCACGGCTCGACCTTGCAGGGTGATCGGCGAAAGGTCCATAAGAGTGAAATTGAGATCTAACGTAGCATGTGGCTGCGAATCCACTCACGCGTCTCCTCCACCTGGGCGGGAGTGCTTCCCAGTCGACGCAGCAAACTATCGGTGACGGCGAGCGCGACCTCGCCTTCACCCGAGAAGACCTCATCCGCGCCGGCCTTCAACATCATCTCGGTCTGCCCCACGAAATCGGCGCGCGCGATAACCAGAATCTTTGGATTCTGCTCGCGCGCATTGCGAATCGCCTGCACCGCCGCAGCCGATCCCGATGAGCTGAGAATCAGACTCATGGCATCCTTGATCCCGGCCTGCTCCAGGATCTCGTCCTGTGTCGCATCGCCATAGATCGCTCGAATGCCTTCCGCGCGCAGGCTGCGAGCCGTGTCCAGGTTCATCTCGATCACGCTCGCCTCAATGCCGCGGTTTCGAAGCAGGCGCACAACGGTCTTTCCGATCGGCCCGTAACCCACCACCACCGCGCGATGTGCCACGTCCCCGCTGCGAGCCTCAGCCGCGCTTGTATCAAAGCCGCGTGTGGCTCGCGCATTGAACATCCGCCACAGCCAGCGGCGCTTCCCAATGAACTGCTCCATCTTGGGCGTCGCGCGATACAAAAGCGGGTTCACCGTAATCGATAGAATTGCACCCGCCACAATCGGATTCATCGCATCCGCCGGGAGTGCGCCGATCTGTATTCCGAGCGTCGCCAGCAGAAACGAAAACTCGCCTACCTGTGCGAGCGCGATCGCCACACCTAGCCCGATCTTCGATCCGTACCCCAGCAGTGCCGCGATCAACAGTGCCGCCACAGGCTTGCCGATCATGATCACCCCCAGCGTCGCCGCAATCAACAGCGGCGACTGCATGGCCTGCAAGGGATCAAACAGCATGCCCACCGACAGGAAGAACATCACCGCAAAGGCGTCTCGCATCGGCAGCGCCTCAGCCGCCGCGCGGGCGCTGAACTCGGACTGGCCCACCACCATCCCGGCCAGGAAAGCTCCCAAAGCCATCGAGATCTGGAATAACACAGTGGCCACCGCCGCGATCCCCAGCGCTACGGCGAGCACTGCCAGCGTGAACAGTTCGCGCGAATGGGTATCCGCAATGCGAGTGAGGAGCCGCGGCACCACGCGTGGTCCCACCAGCAACATAATGGCGGCGAACCCAGCGAGTTTGAGAGTGGCAAACAAGAACGCAACTAGAACGCTGCCCTGCTGCGTCGCGCGGTTTCCAAACAGCACCGGAAGCACCACCAGTACGAACACCGTGAAGATATCTTCCATGACCAGCCATCCCACGGCGATGCGGCCCGTGGCGCTGTGCAGCACGCCGTGATCGGTCAACACGCGCACCAGCACCACCGTACTCGCAACCGACAACGCGAGTCCGAACACGATTCCCGCGGACCAGCTCCACCCGAACGCGTGCGCGGTCACAGCTCCCAGAGCGGTTGCCACCGCGCTCTGCACCACTGCTCCGACAATGGCGATATTCTTCACCGCTAATAGATCACGCAAGTGAAAATGGAGGCCGACACCGAACATCAGCAGGATCACGCCGACCTCGGCGAGCTGCTCCGCCAGATGTCGATTCGCGACAAACCCAGGAGTCTGTGGGCCTACCACGATTCCCGCCAGCAGGTATCCCACAATCGGCGACCATCCCAACCGATGTGTCAGATATCCGAGGGCGAGGGCTGCCGTGAAGCCTGCAGCGAGCGTCAGAATCAGATTGATGTCATGCATGCCGGCAACTTGCTTTTACCAGTATGCGTGCGGAGGTCGAGAACTCTACGGTGCTTGCGGCCACGGCGCCGTAACGACAATTACGGTTCCCTGCCCTGGTTCCGAGCGCACCTCCACGCGGCCTTCGACCAGACGCGCTCGTTCCTGCATGCTGATGAAGCCCAGGCCGGTTCGGTGCTGCGCCACACTCATATCGAACCCGCAGCCGTCGTCCTCAATCTTCAGAGACAACTCGCCGTCGCTGGCCGACAGGTTTATAGTGGCGCGCGCGTCGCCGGCATGCTTCACCACATTGCGAAGCGCCTCCTGGGCAATACGGTAGAACACCGTCGCCGTTGGTTCGGCAACGCGGCCGCCGCCGGTCGAGTCCCGAAAGCGTACCGCCAGATTGTGGGCGCGCTCGAATTCTTCGCACAGGCTCCGCAGGCCCCGTTGCAGGCCGAGGTGCTCCAGGCCGCTCGGATGCAGCACATGGCTCACGTCGCGAAGGTCTTGTGACAGCGCCGAGATCTGCGCGATCACCCCGGCTAGTTGAGAGTGAAACTCCGGCGCTTGCTGGAGAAGTTTGCTCAAGGTAATCTCCACCAGCGCCATCCGCTGCGAAAAGTCATCGTGAAGTTCTCGAGCAATCCGCCGCCGTTCTTCCTCCTGCGCGGTAAAAAGACCCGCCGCCAGTGCGCGCAGCTTCTGCTCACTTTGATCAAGCGCATCCAGAAGCTGCAGCCGCTCCTCGCGATCCCGCAACGCCTCCTCCGCGCGTCGCGTTCGCAGCAGCGCGCGGACCGCAGCCACCAGCAGCGCTGGCGCGATATCCCCTGGAAGGTATGCGTCGGCGCCACTGTCCAGACCCAGGACCTGATGCTCATTGCTGGTGTAATACGCAGACACCTGCAGCACCATGGTCTGCGCCGCGGAAGGATGATGCTTGATCGCTCGGCAAACCGCCATCCCATCGATATCCGGAAGCCGCACGTCCAACACCACCACCGCTGGGCGATGCTCGTCAAACATGCGGAGTGCTTCGGCGCCGCTGGACGCTTTCAGAACATGAAACCCTGCCTCAGCCAAAACACGTGCCTTGATATAGAGCCCGCTTTGATAGTCGTCTACCACCAACACGGTTACGCCAGTGTCGGTCCGGACAGGCGTAAAGCATGGTCCGCTTGAACTCGGTGCTGACATGTTGTAACTCTCATTGTCACATTGAAATTATGAGGAAGATGCGTGTTAATCAACGGTAAAAGGGCGTTACGGTAAGGCGTGGCATCCTTTAACTGGAGCCTTCCACCATGACCCAAATCTGTTTTCACGGCGAGGCGATCCTTCCCGAAGTCACTGTGCCGAACACGTATGTCCTCTGCTCGGGCGGCGTCATTGAATCCATCGCATCTTCAGCGCCGAGCGATGTGCCCGTCATTTCCAGCCGTTACATAGCTCCAGGATTTGTGGACATCCACGTACACGGCGGAGGCGGCTCGGACTACATGGATGGAGCCGCGGATGCCGTGCGCACGGTAAATCGCACTCACGCGCGTCACGGCACAACCACGATCTTTCCCACCACAACCACCGGATCTACGTCCGAATTGCAAGCGATGTTCGACGCCTGCACGCTAGTCCGCGACCAGTGGACTGTGCGCGATGGCGCGGTCATCGCTGGTATCCACTACTACGGCCCGTACTTCGCCGAAGATAAGGTCGGGTGCCACTCGATAACAGGGAGGCGGAACCCCGATCCATTCGAGTACGAGCACTTCTTCAACACCGGCTTGATTCGTGTCGCCACCTGTGCTGCGGAATTGCCAGGGGCCGAGGCCTTCTACGGCGCCGCGCAAGCCCGAGGATGCCTGCTCACATGCGGACACTCCAACGCCACGTGGCCTGAGATGCAGAAAGCCTTCGAGTCCGGTATGCGGCACGTTGACCACTTCTGGTCCGCAATGAGTTCAGTGTCTTCGCTGCGCGCCCGCTGCGGCATTCCCATGCAGGCGAGCATGGAGCAGTTCGTACTCGCCGTCCCTGACATGAGCACGGAAGTCATCGCCGATGGACGCCATCTATCCGATGAGCTGCTCAATTTCGCTTACCGCATGAAAGGCGCATCTCGACTGCTTTTGGTGAGCGATTGCAGCCGAGCCCTCGACATGCCGCCCGGCCCGTACACCTTCGGCCCCGCCCATCAAGGGAACTGGTTCGAAAGCGACGGCACAGTGGGGCTGCTCCCGAATGGAGGATTGGCTAGTTCTGTTCGCAGCCTCGACTTCATGGTGAGAACCATGCGCCGAGCGACAAACGCTTCGCTGCCGGAGCTAATTCGGATGGCCACCCTCACACCCGCCGAGCGAGTCGGATGCGACAGCGACATTGGCAGCATCGCTCCGGGTAAACGCGCCGACGTCGTGACCCTCGACGACGATTTACATGTCGAGCGCGTCTTCATCGCGGGTGAAGAATACCGGCCGTAATCAGCGTCCGCGAAACAAGCTCGTAAGAGCGGGCTGCGAACGCGATAGCGCAACCCGCCGCGCATTCAGCGCCGCCATTTCTTCCTCAACAAATCGTGTCGGAGGAAACGCCGCGCCAGTTTCGCCTTCCGGCAGGCGGAGCAATTTATCCGCAATGGATCGGTACAACGTGCGGCCGGCACTCTGTTCTACTGGAACATACCAGCGCCACATCGAGTCGGACATCTTTCGGAACTCGGTGACCAGTTGATCGCGAGGCACGTTCCGCCGTCCCGCGTTGGATAACTTCTCCATTGCCGTCTGCACCGCGAGCAGCATGTTGCTTCTCCGGCTACCATCCGAGTCAGCAGCACGGCGTCGCCAGTCGTTGTCCCGTCCGCATGGATGGCCGCAGCCAAAACGGGCAGTTCCAGCACGTCCTCCATCCGCTTCCCCGAGTGCAGGAGCTTCAGCACCGGGACGACGCGCTCGCCTCCTGCATCCATTGCAGGACTGCCGTCTACCAGCGAGTCGAAGAACACGACGAACGGGTCTTGATCCTCTGCCTCGCGCGTAGAATTCGTGGCAACCGCAAACGCGACCACCGCGACGCTTCCGCCGTTTCGCACCTGCACTTCGGGGACGCCCGCCCCCGACGCGCGAACATGGACAATCAACTCGGCGCGAAGCAACAACCCTCCGGCAACCAATGCCACAACCACAGAAGACGGATTACTTCTTACCTCTTCCCTGCGGGTAGATTGTTTCGCCGCGCTTCAACATCTCAACGAATAATTGAACCTTCTTACTACGTCCAGCCTCCGTCTTCATCTGCGTGGTACGAAACGCCAGAGCAAACCGATTCTGCGCGCTCAGCGTCGCAAACGTGGCCTTCGCCTCAGGATCGGCATCAATCGCCTCCTGCAGATCCGCCGGCATACGCATGTCCTTACCGCTCGCGTAGGCGCGGTCCCATCGCCCATCCGCTTTCGCCGCCTCCACGTGCTTCAGCCCGTGCTCGGTCATGCGGCCCTCCTGAATCAGGCGGGCGACGTTATCCACGTTGATCTGGCTCCACGTGCTCTTCCTGCCGCGCGGCGTATAGCGCTGCAGATAGCTGGTTGCATCCAGGCTCTTGCGGATCGCGTCAATCCATCCCCAACACAGCACGACATCGATGGCTTCCTTCGGCGTGATCGACGGAAGTCCCGAGCTCACCTTGTGGATCTTGATCCAGATCTCGTCAGCCGTGTCATGATTCCCCCGGAGCCACTCATAAAACTCGGGGGCATCTTTAAACTCCAGAACCTTGCGAGGATCGACTACCACAGGCGGCATCAGGCTGATGCGAGCATTCGGATTCTGCGGCTGGCCGGGCGAGTCACGTAAGACACTGCCAGCAGCGCCAGCAGCGCGATCGGCATCATCCACACTTGCGGCGGCTCACCAGACAGGTTCGCCGAAAGACTCGCCATCAGCCAAGTGAACGTGACGCAGGCGTACGCCCATTCCTTCACTAGCGCCAAGCCAGGCGCAAGCAAAACCACTCCGGCCAACGGTTTGGCAATCCCTAACACAACGCGTAGATGCTGCGGGTAACCAGCCTTGGCAAAGCCGGCAACTACCTGCTCACTCCCGGTTAAATACATAAGCGACATCATCAGCATCACCGATACGACGCCCGTGCTTCCCCAGTACGCAATCGTGCGACTCATTTATAATCCAGCGCGAAATCCAGCACCGAGATCACCATTCCGCTCGCATATTTTAGGCTGCAGCGCCGCACAACCAAGTTTAAGAACGACACAAAATCTCCTTCAGCGGTGGAATTACCAGTCGATTATACGACGCGGCGTCAGGAAAAAAGGAAGAGCCCGCATCGACGCCTTACTGCGCTGTCGGCGGAACTTCAGGATTAAACCCAAAATCGCGCTGAAGCACAAGGGCGATCGTGCCGCGTAGCCGTGCCGTGTCATCCTCGAGCGCGCCGATCACTCGCGGCACACACCCGTCTGACAAGGACTGTTGCCGCACTTCGCGCTCCAGCATGGGCCCGAAGCGATCCCAGGATCGCGTCAGGTCTCCCACAATCACGATACGCTCGGGCGCAAGTCCAGCCACTAGCATCCGCATGCCTTTGCCGAGATACCTGGCCATGCGCTCCAACGCCTCCGCCGCGCGAGTGTCGCCTGCGTCCGCCAAGCTCAAAAGCTCAGTGAAGGTCAGATCCTCACGCGCCGGCCCCGACTCGCCGTAATACCGCAACGCCGCGCGATTCGAGCCGAACACTTCCCAGCAGCCGTTGCTCCCGCACGTACATGGGGGACCGTTGATGTCGAGCGGCACATGCCCGAACTCGCCGGCCATGCCGTTCATTCCGCGCAGCAGCCGGCCACCCATCAGGATGCCCGTACCGATACCCTCGGACACCGTCACCACCACAAGGTTCGCGCAGCTTTCCATGCGATCGAACCATACCGCGGCCAAGACGCACGCGTTGGCGGCGTTGTCCAGTTGGACTGGAAGCCCCGTCGCTTTGCTGATCGGGGTGCGCAGGTCGACGGCAGGCCAGCGCAGATTGGGGGCAAACACGAGACGGTCCGCCGACTGCGACACCCTGCCCGGCAAGCTAATCCCAATTCCCTCGATTTTTTTCCCTGCGCAGCAACGGATGGCGCGCTGTATGCGATCGATCAACTGGCGGACGCCGGTCTCAGCATCGGGCGGTGTTGGCAGGCTTTCGTGGCTGTGGAAGGCGCCATTCACACCCGAGATCGCGACAGTGGTCAGGATCGGCCGCACATCGACGCCGATAATCACACGGTCCTCATTCAGGCGCAGGAAAGTGGGACGGCGTCCCCGGGGCAGACGGCCGGTCGGCCCTTCCAGCACCCAGTTCTCCTCCATCAGTTGCTCAACGATCAGGGAGATGGTACTGCGCTGCAGGCCGCACAGACGAGCCAGATCCGCCCGCGAAATCAGCTTTTGGGTGCGAATCAGATTCAGGACTACCCGCCGGTTGTAATCGCGGACAGTTTCGTTAGAGGCGCCGTGAGTTCGAAGAAGGTCGAGCATAGCTGCCAATGCAATCCATTGATTGTGTCAATAGTACATTGGCGAAGGCTTCGTTTTCAAAAGAGGCGTCTCAGCCAGCGGTGGCCAATCGTTCTTTCCCGCCGGTCAACGTCGTTATCGCCTGGCCGACTTCATCCAAAAATCCGTCCAACTCATTCGGCTTTCGGACGTACAGATTCGCGCCCAGCCGAATCGCCGCTTCGCGATCGCGCGGCGAATCCGAGGAAGTCAGAATCGCGATCGATGCCTTGCGCAGCGGCTCGGACCCGCGAATCGCCTCGAGAATATCCAGGCCGCTTCCCGTCCGGAGATTCAAGTCGATAATGAAAGCGTCAGGCGCGATGATCGCCCCCGATTCAATGGCCGTCAACGCGTCTTCGAAACTCTGAAACACGGTCAGTTCGCAATTGAGATTCTTCGCGCGTAGCGCTTCCCGCACCAGATACACATCGGCGGGATTATCTTCGATCAGTGCTACCAGTGTTGCGCGCTGTTCTTCGGCCATTCTGCCTCAATTCGAAGGAATCGTAAAATGAAACGCCGATCCGTTGCCCGGCATGGATTCGACCCAAATTCTACCACC
>DASQDN010000305.1:0-6371 GCA_035634155.1 Bryobacteraceae bacterium
GTTAATGGGATGGTGATGGCCTTTCGAACTTTCGTCAGGATCTCTTCGACAAGCGGCAGATCTCGCAGCAGCCCCGAGCCGCCGTTGCACTTGACCACCTTGTTCACCGGACACCCGAAGTTGATGTCGACGATGTCGAACCCCATGCCCTCGCACAGGCGCGCCGCCTCGGCGATCACGTCGGGGTCCGAGCCGAAGAGCTGGGCCGATATCGGACGTTCCTCTTCCTCGAACGCCAGGTATCGCATTGCGAAGGTCGGCCGGCGAGCGCCTTTGGACTTCACCACCCCATGCGAACTGGTGAACTCGGTCATCATCAACCCGCATCCGCCCTGGTTGCGGATGAGGCGCCGGAAGACGGTGTCCGTTACTCCGGCCATCGGCGCCAGCACAGTCGCCGGAGCAATTCGCACCGGTCCAACCGAGTATTCACGAGGGAATTGCGCCATTTCTCCATTATCCGATACCTTGTTCCGCAACCGCTTCGTTCCGGGACGCGTTTAACGTAATGGAGAAGAAATGAAACCGGTTATCACATTCGTCCTCGGCGCTGTGCTGGCCACCGCGATCGCTTTATTCCTAGTGAAGCGCGACCCTGCTCCTGAGCCGGTAGCTCGGACGCCGGTAGAGGCAGCCCCGTCGCCCATTCAGCCGGAGGCCACTCCAGCCATCAACGAACCGGCGCCCGCACCGGCAGTAGCTCCCACGCCGGCGCCTTCGCGGACTGTTGCGCCGCAGCGGGAAACTCGGACATCATCCAGCAAAAATGACAGACGACCGTCGCCTACCTTCTCCAGCACCACGACAGCGCGCACTCCATCGAGCCCGCCTCAACCGAGGGCGCCGCAGGCTGCTCCCGCTCAGACGAACAACACGACCAGCACCAGCGTAGGCAGCCAGGGCGGTCCGCCGCAGACGACTCTTCATATGCCTCCCCCTCCCGATGGCGGTGGTCCAACGATGGTGGCAGAGAAGCCGGCGCCGCCGCCGCGTATCCCGAAGACAGTGACGATTCCTGCCGGTACATTGCTATCGGTTCGGGTGGACCAGCGATTATCGTCGGACATGATTCAAAGCGGCGACAGCTTCCGCGCGTCGCTCGATCAGCCGCTCGTCGTGGACGGCGCTGTAATCGCTGAACGGGGCGCTCGCATTGAGGGGCGTGTCGCGGAGTCGGATGCGGGCGGACGCGTTCGAGGCACCGCCAGCATGGCGCTCGAGCTGGTTCGTCTCAACACCTCAGACGGTCAACGGGTGCGCCTGCAGACCGAGGGATTTACGAAACGCGCGGAGCGAAGCACGAAGAAGGACGCGGCCAAAGTAGGAATCGGCGCTGGTTTGGGGGCGGCAATCGGAGCGATTGCGGGCGGCGGCAAGGGCGCAGCGATCGGCGCCGGAATCGGCGGCGCTGCTGGTACCGGCGCGGTTATGACGTCCCGCGGCGAGCCGGTTGAGATTCCAGCAGAGACGCGCTTAACGTTCCGCATTCGTGAGCCGATCACCATAACGGAAAAGCTAAACTAACTGCGTCGCAGGCTGCCTTACCGTAATAGAACTCAGGAGTCCAGTTTCACGGACCAGGGTCAGAACGGAACGATAGTCCCACTTCTGCACGGGACTACTCCTTCCTTACACGGGGGAGTACCGGTTTAGCACTCCGCCTTGTAAATTCTACGATATCCTTATTTCCCCATTTGAAGTGTCTCAATCTTTACAACAACTTACGTTTTGGCACGTAGGTTGCAACATAGAATGCGTGCAAGATATTAAGGCTCAAGGAAGAATGGTCGCTCCTCTTTAAGCACCCTCTGTGGTAACGCCCAACCTTAACTACTTCAATCACAATACCCCTGAAACCCCTCCCGACCGCTTCCTTGAGCCCCAGATCTCCCGATCCGGGGCTTTGTAGTTTTTTCTCAGTACGGTAAAAACACCCCACTCAAAAAATGTCTCAGGACGCGCTTTCGATCTTCGCTGCTCCGGCTGCGAGCTGACGAAGCACGTACGGAAGAATGCCGCCATTGCGGTAGTATTCGAGTTCCTGCGGCGTGTCGATGCGCACGGTCACTTCGAAGGTGATGTCGGAACCATCGATGCGTCTGGCATGTACCCTCGCGAGCGATCCAGTAGCCACCGCCGCGGCGACGTTCTCCACGCGATATGTTTCCTGACCCGTTAAGCCGAGCGACTCGCGCGTTTGCCCAGACTGAAACTGCAGCGGCAGCACGCCCATTCCGACCAGGTTCGACCGGTGGATACGTTCAAAGCTTTCGGCGATCACCGCACGCACTCCGAGGAGAAGTACGCCCTTTGCAGCCCAGTCGCGCGACGAGCCGGAACCGTACTCCTTGCCGGCAATGATCATCAGCGGCACGCCTTCTTCGGCATATTTCACCGAGGCGTCGTAGATGAACATCTTTTCGCCGCTAGGGATGTGAGTCGTCCAGCCCCCTTCGGTTCCCGGAGCGAGTTGGTTGCGGAGGCGGATATTGGCCAGGGTTCCCCGAACCATCACCTCATGGTTGCCGCGGCGCGCGCCGTAAGAATTGAAGTCGGCCGGCTTTACTCCGAGCTCAACCAGATAACGGCCTGCAGGACTATCTACCGGAATCGACCCGGCGGGCGAAATGTGATCGGTGGTGACCGAGTCGCCGAGCATCGCCAGTACGCGCATGCCACTGACGTCCTGCACAGGACCGCTCGGGTCCACCATGGCATCGAAGTACGGCGGTCGCTTGATGTAGGTGGACTCGGATTGCCAGTCGAAGGCGTCGCCTTCGATCGCCTTCAGGCTCTGCCAGTTCGCGTCGCCTTCGAAGACCTCGGAATACTGCTTCTGGAACATCTCTCCGCGAACGTGCGCCTTCACGGTCGCATTCACTTCTTCCTGCGTGGGCCAGATGTCCTTTAAGTAGACTTTCTTGCCTTTCTCATCCGTGCCTAACGGCTCTTTCACCAGGTCGATGTCTACTCGTCCGGCGAGAGCATACGCCACTACCAGCGGCGGCGAAGCCAGATAATTGGCGCGGACGAGGGAGTTGATCCGGCCCTCGAAGTTTCGATTGCCGCTCAAGACGGAAGCCACGACGAGCTTATTCGAAGACACCGCCTCGGCCACCGGCTCCGGCAGAGGACCGCTATTGCCGATGCATGTCGTGCAGCCGAAGCCCACCAGATGGAAGCCGAGCTTTTCCATGTACGGCACAAGACCCGCGTCGTGGTAATAATCCATCACCACCTTGGATCCGGGGGCGAGACTGGTCTTCACGTGCGGCGCGACCGAAAGGCCCTTTTCGACAGCCTTCTTCGCCAGGAGCCCCGCAGCCAGCATCACGGAAGGATTGGAAGTATTTGTGCAACTCGTAATCGCGGCAATCACAACCGAGCCGTCCTGGACTTCAGCCACCGAACCGCCCATATTGACAGCGGTCTTGCGCGGCTCTTCGCCAAGGCCGGTGAGGAAGTTCTTCTTCACGTCCTTGAGGTCGATCCTGTCCTGCGGGCGCTTGGGACCTGCGAGCGACGGCGTCACCTTCGAAAGGTCGAGTTCCAAGGTGTCCGTATACGTCGGCTCAGTGCACTTGGGAGTGAGGAAGATTCCCTGCTCCTTGGCATACGCTTCCACGAGCGCAATCAACTCCGGCGGGCGATTGGTAACGCGGAGGTACTCCAGGCTCTGATCGTCAATCGGGAAGAAGCCGATGGTGGCGCCGTATTCCGGAGCCATGTTCGCAATCGTGGCGCGATCCGCCAGACTCAAGGCACTCACACCTTCACCATAGAACTCGACAAAGCGCCCCACAACGCCTTTCGCCCGCAGCATCTGCGTGACGGTCAAGACCAGGTCCGTCGCCGTTGCGCCTTCGGAGAGCCGACCCTTCAGCTTGAATCCGACTACCGTGGGCAGCAGCATGGAAATCGGCTGGCCGAGCATGCACGCCTCGGCTTCAATACCGCCCACGCCCCAGCCGACAACGCCGAGGCCGTTGATCATCGTGGTGTGGGAGTCGGTCCCCATAACGGTGTCGGGGTACGCCTGCACCAGACCATTGATCTCATTCGTAAAGACGACCGGCGCAAGATGCTCCAGGTTGACCTGATGCACAATGCCGGTGTCCGGCGGCACGACGCGGAAATTGTTGAATGCAGTCTGCGCCCATCGCAAGAGCGCATAGCGCTCCTTGTTGCGTTGGAACTCCAGCAGCGCGTTAATGCCGAACGCTTCGCTGGAACCGAAACTGTCGACTTGTACGGAGTGATCGATGACGAGGTCGGCCGGAATCAGCGGATTGGCTAGCTTAGGGTTGGATCCCATGGCCTGCAACGCGTCGCGCATCGCTGCGAGATCGCAGACTGCCGGGACGCCGGTGAAGTCCTGGAGCAGCACTCGTGCTGGACGGAACTGGATTTCGCGGGGCTTCGCGGCGGGATCCCACTTGGCCACGTACTCGATGTCCGCCGCACGGACGGTCCGATCGTCCTCAAAGCGAAGCAGATTCTCCAGCAGGACACGGATGCAGAAAGGGATCTTGGAGGTGTTCCCGAGACCAGCCTTATCCACGGCTTCCAGACGAAAGATCTGGTAGCTTCGATCCTTTACTTTCAGTGTCGATGCGGCTCCAAAGCTGTTTTTCATAAACTTTCATCGTAGCGCAGCGATGCTTTGGAGCACGCACCGAACCAGTTCAACGCGCTACATGCCGTCTTTCAATGCGGGCGGCTTCGACGGAATGGTCCACAAGTAGATGTATCGGCCCTCAACGTCTTCTTTCTTTTCCGGCTCCCATTCGCCCATGGTGAAGCTGTGGGACACGATGCGTGTGCCGGGTTTGGTTTCTTTCCACAGCTTGGGGCGCAGCTTCATATTGATGCCGGGAAGCAGGTACAGAGTAATGACGGTGGCGTCGCTGAAGTTGGCCTCGAACAGATCCTGATTCTTGAACTGCACCAGGTCCGTCACACCAGCCTGTTTCGCGTTGGCGTTCGCTTCCTGAATCCGCTGCGGGTCGATGTCGATCCCGGTGCCGCGCACGCCGTACTGTTTGGCGGCGGTGATTACGAGTCGCCCGTCACCCGAGCCCAAGTCGTACAAGATGTCGCCCTTTTTCACGTTGGCCAGCTTAAGCATCGCGTCGACCACGTTTTGTGGCGTTGGTACGAAAGGAACATCTGGTGTGCGGGCCGGAGCCGCGGCCTGCTGAGCGTACGCCGAACCACATCCGGCAGCCGCCAGGACTGAGAGGAAGGACCGTCTATTCATAGGGGATTTGACTCAGCAGATGCCTTAGATGTTACCCGTAACCGTGAGCCTCAGGCGCTTTGCGTCAATGATTCGTAAAGACGCACGTACGTGGGATATCTGGGTAAGTTCGCATCGCGCACCGCACACACGGGCTCATGCGTGTGAGTGCAGTCGTTGAAGTTGCAGTGCAGCGCAATCTCTTCGAACTCCGGGAAGAAGTGCCGGAGATCTCGCGGCTCGACGCCGAAGAGGCCAAACTCGCGAATGCCGGGCGTGTCAATCACTCGTGTTCCATTTGGCAGCTCATGAAGAGTCGCCGTGGTGGTGGTGTGTTTGCCCTTGAGCTCAACGGCGCCGGTTCGCAGTTCCAGACCTGGGAGCAGCGCATTTACCAACGACGATTTGCCCACCCCGCTGTGTCCGGTGAAAACGCACGTTTTTCCCGCGAGCACCGTCCGCAATTCATCGAGACCGCGGGCCTGTTTGACCGAACACAAAACGACCGGAACCCCTGTGCCGTCGTAAACGCGGAGTTCGTCGAGTTCACTTTGCTCCTGCAGCAGATCGATCTTATTCACCACCACGACCGGAGCCATGTCGCCGTTCTGAGCGGCGATGAGGTACCGATCGATTAACCCTGTGCGTAGCGGGGGAGCGTGTACACTCGCCACGATCACCACGACATCGACGTTCGCTGCCAATGCCCGCTGATGGTTTGGATTGTGTGGATCTGTGCGAGCAAGCTCGGTCCGCCGTGGGAGCGCGGCGAGCACGCGATGCTCATCGGCCCTTACGATATCCCCGACTACCACGCCTTTCTTGGTCCGGCAGACGCGATCCCCACTCGGCGTACGCACATGGCAAACGCCCGGGCCGACGCCGATCACGAGTGCTTCCTCGCCCCCGGTATTCGCATCGGGCGCCGAATGCTGCCGGGCGCCTGCGATCTGTTTGGTACGTTTGTCGCGGGCCAGATGGCGTATGTCGTCAAGATAGCGATCTCTCACCTACACCTCGCAGCTATTATCAGCAATCTCGGGTGGCGCTCGGAAGCGTGCGTGCCCTTACCGTTACGGGCTGCTAACTCCGGCGGGATGCGCCGCTTTCCGTTAAGGAGGCTGTATTCATC
>DASQDN010000306.1:0-1809 GCA_035634155.1 Bryobacteraceae bacterium
CACGCTAGCCGCCCAGCGTGAAGCCAAGCAGAAAGGTTCGAAGACGCTTGCGATCTGCAATGTGGTCGGGTCGATGATCACTCGCGAAGCGGCGGGATCACTGCTGACCCACGCGGGGCCGGAGATCGGCGTCGCGTCGACCAAGGCCTTCACGTCGCAGTTGACGGCCTTATTTGTGCTCGCGATGTACCTCGCGCAGGTACGGGAAACCATCAGCGAAGAAGAAAGCCGGTCACTGGTCCAGGAGTTGACGAAGCTCCCGGGCAAGCTGGAGCAGGTCCTTTCGCACGATGACGGCCAATACGAGGACCTGGTGCGCCTGTTGTCCCGCGCCACCGACTTCCTTTATCTCGGCCGCGGCATTCATTTCCCGATCGCGCTCGAAGGGGCTTTGAAGCTGAAAGAGATCTCCTATATCCACGCCGAAGGGTATCCCGCCGGCGAGATGAAGCATGGTCCGAATGCGCTGATCGATGAAAAGCTTCCCGTCGTTGTGCTGGCCACGCGCGATCCCAATAGCGAGGAAAGCCGGATACGATACGAGAAGACGCTCTCCAACATCCAGGAAGTGAAGGCTCGCAGCGGCATTGTGATCGCAGTGGTGTGCGAAGCCGATCGCGAAGAGGTCAGCAAAAGCGCGGATCACGTGATTGTGATTCCGCCGACGCAGGAATTGCTGCTGCCTTTGCTTGAAATTGTGCCACTGCAGTTGCTGGCGTATCACATTGCCGTGCGGCTCGGGTGCGACGTGGATCAGCCTCGCAATTTGGCCAAGAGCGTTACGGTGGAATGATCCAGAAGACTACGGTCTTACAGGTTTCCACGCGCGGCAAGGGGCTGTACGAGTTCACTGGGGAGGTGGAGCGCTGGCTCTCCTCGGCCGGTATCGCCACCGGGCTGCTCACGGTGTTCGTTCAACACACTTCGGCATCGCTGACCATTCAAGAGAACGCCGACCCCGACGTGATCGCGGATTTGAAAGACTTCTTCGAACGCGTCGCGCCGGAAGACAATCGCCTTTACCGGCACACGATGGAAGGGCCCGATGACATGCCGGCCCACATTCGCAGCGCTTTGACAGCCACGCAACTCTCCATTCCAGTGGTCGCCGGTAAGCTGACGCTTGGGACATGGCAGGGCATTTATGTTTTCGAGCACCGCGCGATGGCACACCGGCGGCGTATTGTCCTGCACCTGCTGGGCGAGTGACGCTCGATCCTGCGAGAATAAGTCGAGTAGGAGAACTCGTGGATGGAACTGACCCGGAGAGATTTTCTGACGACCACGGCCGCCGCACTGGCTTCGGCGGGCATCGTCGAAGCGCAGGACGCCGGTACCGGACTGCCCATGCGCACCTTGGGAAAGACCGGGGTGAAGGTGTCGGTGGTAGCCTTCGGCTCGGGCAGCCGCTTTCTTGCTTACAAAGAAGAGGATAAGGCGTTAGAAGCGCTGACGAAAGCCCTGGACGCTGGAGTGACGTACATCGACACCGCGTTCGCCTATGGGCAGGGACAAAGTGAAACGTGGGTGGGCAAGCTGATGCCCGCGCGGCGCGATTCGGTGTTCCTGGCGACGAAAGTCAGCGTTCGACCCGGCGACGAGGCGATGCGTTCGATTGAAGGCAGCCTCCGGCGATTGAACACCGATCGTGTGGACCTGCTTCACATTCACGATCTGAAAACCGCTGACGACCTGGCTGCCATTGAGGCGAAAGGCAACGTTCTCGATGTGATTCGGAAGATGCGCGATGAAAAGGTGGCGCGCTTCATCGGGATCACCAGCCATACCGATCCCGCAGTGCTGAAGACA
>DASQDN010000307.1:0-4830 GCA_035634155.1 Bryobacteraceae bacterium
GCCGAGCGCGATGTGGACCTTCACAACGACATTGAGAATACACTGCGCATACTGGACAGGCGAATCCGGATCGCGAATGTTTCCATCGAGCGTGAGTATGACAAAGAATTACCAAAGATTTGCGCAAATGGAAGCGAATTAAACCAAGTCTGGACGAATTTGATCGATAACGCGGTGGATGCCATGGCAGAGGACTCCTCGGGACGGCCACGCGTGCTGAGGATTCGAACTGCGCGCAAACTGGACCGCGTGGTGGTGGAGTTGTTCGATACCGGTCCGGGAGTGCCTCCGTCGCTGCGGGACCGCATCTTCGAGCCTTTTTTTACAACTAAGAAGCAGGGGGACGGGACGGGGCTCGGGCTGGATGTGGTGCGTAGAATCGTGCAGCGGCATCATGGGGAGTTGCGATTGGAGTCGGCTCCGGGCCGCACATGCTTTCAGGTAATTTTGCCGGTGCGAAGGCCGCGCGCCGGCGACTCGGACGCATCTGCGTCGACTGCGTCTTAGTTGCGATCAGTGTGAAAGATTCCGATGACGATCCCCAAGCTCGTGACCACCTTTGCGGTTGTGCTCGCCTCGACTTGCTTCGCGCAGCGCTTCGATATGACGAAGATTGCGCCGGCAACACTTTATACGTCTGAACGCGGGTATGGGTACGAAGCCGCGTCAGACAAGCCGCCTTATTTCTTCTCCGTGCGTGTTCCGGAGGAGGGTAACTATCGAGTGACGGTGAAGTTCGGTCACCCAAAGCTCGCGACGACAACCACTGTTAAGGCCGAGTTGAGGCGTCTGATGTTGGAGAAGGTGGAGACAGCGCCTGGCAAATACGTCACGCGCACGTTCGTGGTAAATGTTCGACGTCCGCAGATTGCCGGAGGCGGTGACGAGGTGCGTCTGAAGCAGCGGGAGAAGGAATCGGAAGCATGGGCGTGGGATGACAAACTGACACTCGAGTTCACGAATGCGAAACCAGGCGTCACCGCGATTGAGATTGAGAGAGCGAAGGTTCCGACGTTGTACATCGCAGGGGACTCCACTTCAACCGATCAGCCGGTGGAGCCGTACAACAGTTGGGGTCAGATGTTGACGCGCTTCTTCAAGCCGACCGTCGCGGTGGCGAACCATGGCGAGTCAGGTGAATCGCTGCGAGGATTTGTGGGCGAGCAGCGGCTAGCTAAGCTGATGACGGTGATGAAACCCGGAGACTGGCTGTTCATTCAGATGGGCCACAACGACCAGAAAGAGCGCGGAGAAGGCATCGGCGCGTTTACTTCGTACAAGGCCGACTTGAAGAAGTTTATCGCTGCCGCTCGAGAGCGCGGGACGACTCCGGTATTGGTGACATCGATGCATCGCATCAGTTGGGGGCCGGACGGAACCATCGCCAACAGTCTCGGGGATTATCCAGAAGCAGCGCGGCAGACAGCGAAGGAAGAGAATGTTGCGCTTATCGATCTGCATGCCATGAGTAAGACGTTGTACGAGGCAATCGGTCAGGCGAATCTTCCGAAGGCATTCGCCGACAATGACAAGACGCACCACAACAACTATGGGAGTTATCAACTTGCCAAGTGCATTGTGGAGGGCATACGCACCGCGAAACTGCCGCTCGAGAAGCATTTGACGGATGAGGCGCCGCGCTTCGATCCGTCGCGTCCCGATCCGGTGGAGTCCTTTGTCATTCCTGCCGAGCCGCGCGGTGCTTTGGTGAAGCCGTATGGCAATTAAAGCGGCGGTAGTTCTGGCGGCTCTGACGATGGCTGCTGCAGAAGCGCAGCCACAATCAAGCGTGTACGTCATAGGCGACTCGACTGCGAGCAATGTAGATGGGCGCGGATGGGGAGATCCGTTCGCGGACTACTTCAACTCGCGGCGAATTCGGGTCGTGAATCGTGCGCGCGCGGGCCGCAGCAGCCGCACCTTCTTCACTGAGGGGTTGTGGGACAAGGTACGCGCGGAACTGAAGGCCGGCGATACCGTCCTCATTCAATTTGGACACAATGATGGCGGCCCTCCTGACAAGGATCGCGCGCGTGGATCCTTGCCTGGCATCGGAGAGGAATCGCAGGAGTTCACGCTGCCCAACGGGACGCGCGAGGCGGTGCGAACGTTTGGCTGGTACATGCGCAAGTTCATCGCCGATACGAAAGCGGCGGGAGCGACGCCGATTGTGTTGTCACCGACCGTTCGCAACATCTGGATTGCCGGACGAGTGGAGCGTGGCACGGGTCGGTACGCCGAATGGTCTCGTTCGGTCGCCGAAGCTGAAGGGGCGCGCTTTCTCGATGTCACCGGTGTGGTCGCGGATCGGTATCAGCAGCTTGGTCAAGAGCGCGTGAACGAGTTGTTTCCGCAGGATCACACGCACACCAGCGCCTCGGGAGCGAACCTGACCGCGGCGCTGATTGCGGGCATGTTGCCGGAGTTGCCTCGGAATCCACGCTATCCTTTGCCGGCCGATCCTAAACTGCCGGGTCTGTTTCTGATCGGCGATTCGACTGTCCGCAATGGGAACGGAGACGGGTCAAATGGTCAATGGGGCTGGGGCGACCCGCTGGTCGACAGGTTTGAGTCCGGAAAGATCAACGTGGTGAACCGCGCCGTAGGCGGGTTGAGCAGTCGGACGTATCTAACGGGCGGTTGGTGGCAGAAGGTGCTGGATGTTTTAAAGCCGGGTGACGTCGTGATGATGCAGTTCGGGCATAACGACAATGGACCGCTCGATGACAACGCACGTGCACGCGGGACTCTGAAGGGTACAAGTGAAGAAACTCGCGAGATCGAAAATCCCATTACCAAGCAGAAGGAAGTGGTGCATACGTACGGTTGGTATCTGCGGAAGTTCATCGCAGAGGCGCGGGTCAAGGGCGCCACGCCCATCCTCTGTACGTTGGTCCCTCGGAAGATTTGGACGGACGGGAAGATCGCTCGGGATGATGGGTCGTATGCGGGATGGGCTCGCGAGGTGGCCATCAGCGAGGGCGTTCCGCTGATCGATCTGAATGATCGCATTGCGCGGCGGTACGACGAGATGGGTCCGCAGAAGGTCAATGTACTGTTCGCGGATGAGCACACGCACACCAGCCGCTCGGGCGCGGAGATGAATGCGGATCTTGTGATGGAAGGGTTGCGGGCCTTGAAGCCGAATCCTTTGGCGGGTTACGAGCGTCGCTGATTTAAGTGACTTCGAGCGGCTGGGGATCGGGCTCCTTCGCGCCAGGCCATGAGAACGAGGTCTGCGGGTTGCGGGCAGCCAGCCCTTCGAGATCCGCCTGGCAAAGCGGACACACCGGTCGGCCTTGCACTTGGATGACAACACTGGTGACGCGCTGACGCCAGTTGTGCGGACGATCCTCATACCAGTTGATGAACTGACGCTCGGCGTGCGACACGTTGTGACCCTTCTCCGGAGCGCTGGTATTCCACGCGATGACTTCAAGGGTTCGAGAGCCCGCCTCGGGTTCAACGACAAGACCTGCGGAAGGCTGGCTTCCGCGCCTTGCTGATGTCTTGGGCGGCTGTGGCACAGGGGGCAACGCGGCGGCTCGCGTTGGGTTCGCCGCGCGGGGATCGGCGCCGTCTGCGATGAGCCCTTCCTGCCGGTCCGCAGGCACGTTGAAGAAAGTGAGTGTCTCGGCCGGAACCTTTGTTTGTCCTCCGCCGCGCGTGTTTTCGACGTGAGCGGGGCGTAGCAGACCTTCCTGCACCGGCGCGCCGGAAACGGTGATCGAAGCTGTCATAGCTACAGTGATGCGCTTTCGTATGAGCTTTGCCGCGCGCTTCTTTGGACTCGCTTCGGCAAAGATGTCGAAGGAGCCGTCCTCGTTTTCGCCGCTAAGCGTGAGGCTCTTGAGGCCCATGGGCTTGAGGTCACTGAGCACGCCCGGGATCGCACTCTGCGCTTCCTCGACCGTTGCATCGGGTCCGAGTTTGGCGTGAAGCGCGGCGGCCGCGGCTGCTTGCGCATCGCCAAGATCCTCCTCGGGTCCTTCTTCCTTCTCCTCCTTGCCTTTTTTCTTCTTGCCACCCAACATGCCGATGAGGCCTTTGGCGAGGCTTACGGCTTTGGTGATAAGGAAGTCCATGGCCTTATTCACCGGCGCCTGGATTTTCTCAATGTTGGATCGGATGACGTCACTGATGCCGCCGAGTCCGAGGAGGCTGGCAAGGAAGCTGATGGCGACCGGGACAGCCTTTGCGAGTGCGCCCTCTACAGCCGAAGCCATCTGACCAATGTTGCCGTTAGCAATTGCGGCGACCGAGTCGATTACAGCGTTTACCAGCGACATGATCTGCGAACCGCGCTCGACGAAGAACATGACGACGTCGATGATCATCTTGCAGGCGCGCACGAAGGCGGACGCTGGGTTGAGCAGACTGAGTATCCACGTGATACCCGCCATGATGACCTTCTGCGCTACCCAGTCGCGAATGCCGCTGAGCACCGTCTCGACAAGGTCGCCGAGCATCCCCTGGATGTGCATCCAAACGCCTGCCAGACCTTCGGTCATGAGGATGCGAACGATTTCAACCGCGGTCTCCATTGCGGCGACGACCGGCTCGCCTACGATCTTCACGGCGCGTGAGCGGAAATTCGCGTAAGTCAGTCCGAGAATCTGCGCGCCGAGCCCGAGTAGTCCTTTGAGCTCAAACCAATACGACATCTGAATTCCAGCAGCAGCTACGGCTCCGAACAACCAACCCATCAGGCCATTCTTCAGATGCTCGCCGATGTTGCCAAGGAAGGCAGAAAGTCCTGCTTTGATACCAGCAACGAGATTGCCGAGGAAGCCGATGGGATCGGCGATGATCTTGTCGATCACGGCGGCG
>DASQDN010000308.1:0-4881 GCA_035634155.1 Bryobacteraceae bacterium
AGCGCGTCAAGCGAGTGCGGTTCGATGCGATGGCACAATGCTCGAGGTTCCCCATGCGCTGGGATGTAGTAATACCAGCGTCGCGTGGGAGGGAACTCGTCCGGCAAGCCGAGGATTCGATAGGCTAGCGGGTCGCGGCGGTGGTGGTCGTAGAAGAGCCACCCGTCGACTCCTTCTTCAACAAGGGCGCGCTGGATGTCGGCCAGATTCATCGTACGCCTCCCATCAGGCGGACCATCGGCCGCACGAACATGGCGAGGACGATCCCTGCGACAATCGCGAAGGCCCCCACTGCGATGAACAATGTCTGCAGGGGCAAAGTTTCATACATAGACGCCATTCGTCCTCCCATGTAGTTGCCGACGGAAAGGGCCAAAAACCACACTCCCATCATGAGTCCAGTGACACTGGCCGGGGCGAGTTTAGTCATCGCGCTAAGGCCCACCGGGCTCAGGCAGAGTTCGCCCATGGTGTGGCAGAGATATGTCAGAACCAGCCATGTCGGACTGACCTTCACGCCCGACGCGGCAGCAGTTGCGCCAATTGCCAGGACGAGGAATCCTGCGCCAACGAGTAGAAGGCCAAGAGCGAACTTCGCAGGACTCGATGGCTCCTTCGGGCCTAGCCGGACCCACACCCAGGCAAAGACCGGGGCCAGCAGCACGAGGAAGATCGAGTTGACGGATTGATAAAAGGGCGCGGGATACTCATAGCCTAAGATGCGGTTGGCGGTGCTACGTTCGGCGAAGAGATTCAAGGTTGAACCAGCCTGCTCGAATACAGACCAGAAAATCGCGGCGGCAACGAAGAGTCCCGCAATCACAATCAGGCGCTTCCGCTCAACAGGCGTCCATTGAGCGGAAAAGAGGAGCCAGCCAAAAAAGGCGATAACCACGATCAGCAGCACCAGGCCGGAGGCATCGGCGATATCCTTCGCGGAGACAACGCCCATGACAGCGAGCATGACTGTGATAAGGACCGTTATGCTTAGCGTCCCGAGTCCGCACATGAGACGTCGTTTCGACTGAGCCGGATCACCCTCGCCGGCTGGCTTCACGCCAGCGTCACCGAGACGGCGGCCACCGAGCGTGTATTGAATGAGGCCGATCGTCATGCCGATACCCGCAAGCCCGAATCCATAGCGCCAGTTGTACTGCGCGATCCACCCGCACGCAAACGGGGCTAGTAGCGCTCCGGTATTGATCCCCATATAGAAGATGGAGAATCCTGCGTCGCGGCGGGCATCGGTTGGAGTGTATAGCTGACCCACAATCGCACTGACGTTAGGCTTCAGTAAACCCGTTCCGACAACGATCACAGCCAAGCCCCCGTAAAACGCGGACATCGTCGGGATTACGAGGCAAAAATTGCCGATCGCGATCAGGATCCCACCATACAGAACAGCTTTACGCAGCCCAAGAAACTGATCGGCAATCCAGCCTCCTGGAAGCGCGGCCATGTAGACCATGGCCGTGACGAGCCCATAGATGACTCCGGCATCGGCCGTGCTCATGCCGAGTCCACCCTCCGTAACTGCCGCCGTCATAAAAAGGATGAGCAGCGCACGCATTCCGTAATAGCTAAAGCGCTCCCACATTTCAGTGAAAAATAGCGTGGATAGGCCGGAAGGATGGCCGAAGAAGGCAGTATCCGTATGGGAGGGCATCTAGGAAGCTCGAATTACTTCATAATGGACGTCGGTGCGAAAGCTCGCAATCCCGGCTGTGTCCCGTTCGTCCACAACCGTGAACTGCACCGCATCATCTAGCCAGTCCTGGCTAGCGCCGGAGTCGTACTGAGTCGCAACCGTAAGGGTGTAATCCTGCCGCGTCAGAAAGCAGCGAAATGCGAAGCGGACGCTGACTCGGTCTCCCTGTGAGAACGAACCAAGGTCAACTCCCTCGATTTTGGTATTGGTCCCGAACACTTCCACTCCCAAACGATTGCGAATCAGCATTCCAATCATTGGTTTTGAAACTGCGCGATCAAATCGCGCGGTCACCTCGACCGAAATGTCTTCTCCTGCGGGGACTGCGCTGACCTCGCGCCCCGCGCTGTCCACAATCCGAATGCTTTCGATAGTGCTCGCCCGATCACCATGACGGTAGTTGCCGGTGAGCTCGCTCTTCTCGGCGTTCGTTGCGTTGCGGTCGTGCACTAGCGCAACATACCGATTAACAACTTCCGACGGTGCGCCTTCGCATAGAATTTCGCCCTTCATCATCAGAATGGCTCTGTGGCAGAGCCGCTTCACCAGTCCAAGGTCATGCGACACAAACAAAATCGTCACCTTGCGCGTTTTCAATTCCTCGAGCTTTTGTAAGCACCGATTGGCGAAGATCGCATCGCCCACCGCGAGCGCCTCATCCACGATCAGCACGTCAGGTTCGACATGAATAGCCGTCGCGAACGCGAGGCGCACGTACATGCCGCTCGAATACTCCTTCACCGGCCGATCGATAAAATCTCCGATCTCCGCGAAAGCCTCAATGGCAGGAAACGCGCTCTCGGTCTCAGCGCGCGTAAGTCCCATGATTTCCCCATTGAGGTATACGTTCTCGCGGCCGGAGAACTCGGGGTTGAAACCAGCCCCGAGTTCCAGCAACGCCGCGACGCGTCCTTCTACGGATACACGTCCCGACGTTGGCTGCAGGATTCCCGTTGCAATCTGCAGCAACGTGCTCTTTCCGGATCCGTTCGGCCCGACAAGGCCAAGGATCTCACCGGAATCGACAGAAAAGCTTACGTTGCGCAGAGCCCAGAAGTCAGTATGCTTCTTACGGCCGAACGGTAGCATCTCCCGGAGCCTGTCCGAGGGACGATCGTACAGCCGAAACAGCTTCGACACATTCTGAGCCACCACCACGGCCTGAATATAGCATCAGAGCCGAAGTGTGACGGTCAGACCCGCGCCAGGCCTATCGTTACCCACACCCGTAACATCGAGACCGAGTTTCCACCCAGCCTGCAATGGAGGCAATGTGAGCCCATCCAGCACGGGGTCGGACAAAACCTCACCCGGTGGAATGGTTAATGTTGCATATGGTTCCCCATCGTGAGTGACACGCACCTCGATCGGAGACCCGGTTGAGGGCTCGATAACTTGCGCATACAGATCACGAAGGGCATGCGCAGCTTCGATGCTCAACCGCGGAACAGCATCGGACTGCACCGATAGCGTGCCGTCGATTTGCATCGAAAACTGCCCGCCTGACAGGGTTCTCAGGCCGCCGTCCGTCAGGTCGCTATAGCAGGTCACGCCGACTTGGCTATTGCCGCGGACATTGGTGACGTACAACTCAGCCGCGACAATTCGGATGTCCGGCACTGTCAGCATCTGACTATAACTGCCGGCGGCCGGCGTACCAAAGATGCCGCGAATGAACGGTAGCACGAATCGCTTACGCTGCAGATGCCACACCCTGGCGGCAGCGCTGTGCGCAAGCGGTACGCTCTCGAGTGCGCCGCGTTCGATCGACAGCCGCAATCCGTCCTCGCTGATCGCGTGTACGGTGACGATTTCGCTTTCGATCTGCAGAACTGAACCCACAAAGATGGATCCGGGTGCTGAAACCAAAACATCGTCGGCCTCTTCGTCGCATGCTTGAGCAAGCGTCAACGTCGTAGCACCCGCGAGTTCGTTCCAGTAATGAAGCGTGAGACTACCTGTCGAAATGCTCCGAGTGTTCTGGGTGTCCTCGAACCCAAGGCCGCTTACCTCACACACACCTTGCCCCGGAGAGTTGAGTCCGAACACGGGCTTTGCCGGTACGCCGACATCGGCTGCGGCGCCTCCGATAGTCCAACGCGTCAGCGGCGACAACTCGTAGGAGCACTCGCGGTCGTGCACATTGGCCGCCCGTCCGGAAAGGTGAATGACCGCGCCCTCACGATTCGGCGCGCGAAACACGATGGGGCTTGTCTCCGCAAGCGCAGCGAAGTTCCAGCTCGCTTCCACCACCACAAACGAGCTCGTCTCATCCGGCTCCACCGTCCAGGGCGTTGATACCGTCAACACCGTCTCGTTGTTTGCCGAGATCATGCGCTCTTGGCCCCGTCCCTTGCCTTTGATGATGCACGCCAGCTTGCCCCGATATTCATTCGGAAGCATACGCAGCGCTTCGCTTCCAATCGTTCCGCTCGATGACACAGATGCGTCAGTCTCCGGCAGCAGTTCCAGACGCCAATAGAAGTTCGCATGGTAATAGTTCGCGTCGGGTGGAGCAGCGAGTTCCTCCTCCACACCTGTGTCGGTCCACATCGCAGCCACCGGTTCCGCCGTCGCGATACGCAGCAATTGCGACGGATTGGGCCCGCGGTATACGTGAAACGAGCTGGTGCCCGGCGCAAAGCTCAGCTCATGCAGCGTCACGCTATTTGAGTTTGAGCCCGCCGGAAGGGTAGCGCGTCCGATGAAAGACAATGGGCTTTCCGACCCATCCTCTGCGACCGCGCTCACCGCATAGTAATAGCTACGGCCTCCGTTTAGCGAACCTCCGCTGTCCGTCACCTGCGGAGCCAGGCTCATCAGCGCGATTGCCGGCGCATTCTTCGACGGCCGCGCAGGAGTGGCAAACTTAACCGACAGCGATACTTCATATGACCCATCCGCCGTTTCGATCGGTGATTCTTCAACCTCGAACTGCGAGTAGCCCTCGTCGTCCACGGCCGTGCCTACTAATGGGCGCGGGAGACCCGCTTCCACCGAAGGCTGTCTGCCCCCTCCGATGACCCCGAGTTCCCCGCCTCCACCCACATACCACTCATCGTTGTGAACCTGGGCTGTTATGACGATCGACCGATAGTTCAGACCGGGTGACATTCGAATCACGCGAAACATCTGACGGTCCAATCCTTCCTTGGCATACGAAATTGTAATCA
>DASQDN010000309.1:0-2607 GCA_035634155.1 Bryobacteraceae bacterium
ATACCGCCGCCTAGCGCCAGGAGTCCCGAATACATCGCTTCTTCGGGCGTAAGGGCGTGTGCGCCGAATACCACGAGCGTCACCAGGCTAATGAGGCCGATGTCGCCTGCCGCGTTGTCTAGCGCCACCAGCATACCGGCCGCGAAGGCCCAGCCTGTGGCGAGCGCGACACCCGCAATATAGTTTGAGCCGAAGAGCGCGCCGATGACCACTGCGACGGATCCCATGGCAGTTGCCGCCAGCATCCGACCGCCGCGTCGGAAGTACGGATCGCTCCCGTCCGAGAAGGACACGTTCAGCGCCCCCGTTGCCATCACCGTTCCAGCAGCCGGATTGCCTACCACAACAGCAGCGGCGAGCGGAGCCGCAATGCCGATGGTGTTGCGAAGGGCAATCCACGGGTCAACCTTCGCCGATTCGAAGCGCACAAGCGTGCGCCAGAGTGCGACCCATGTGCTGGGCTTCGCTTGGCTCACAGAAGGCTCGTGAATGGGCACGGCGATGTATCGATGATAGTCATCCGATGGGATGCGGCTCGGATGTCTCCTGTTTCTGCCCGGCCGGGATCGCGTTATTCTTGTGTGCTCTGGTGAAAAAGCCCTGGTATATGACTGCTACCGTGTACGGCACGCTCGGATTGTGCTTGGCGTTAGGTATATTTCTGGTGTTTGTCGGTGTTCAAAACATCTGGCGCGCGCTGGCGAGCAGGAAGTGGCCCACAGCGCCCGCGACCGTGGTCTCGTCTGAACGGAAGGTGAGCAGGAGCTCGGACGGGTCATCGACGGTGGAAGCCGAGGTAGTCGCGCGATATTCAGTGAAGGGCCGCGAATACACCACGAGCACACAAAAGTTCGGCCAGATATTCGGCTCCTCCGACACATCCGTTGCGGAATTACAGCGGCTGCGTTATCCACCCGGAGGGGCGATCTCGGTGTCTTATCATCCGGCACAGCCCGGTTTGGCAACCATCGAACCGGGTTTCGACGCCGAAGCTCTATGGGGGCCCGGCGCCGGAGTCGCCTTCATTCTCGTCGCGGTGATGTTCGGTAGCTTGTATCGCAACTCTGAATCTTCTGGTGGTGGAATGGCGTTCGGAGTCAGCGTCTTCGCCGCCATCTTCATGATGACGGGCGGAGCGATGCTGCTGGCCGGTGGTTCCAACCTGTACCGAGCGTACGCGAGCCAGTCGTGGCCAAGTACCACCGGTGAGATCGTGTACGACGACGTGGATGCCACGACGTCGACCACACGGGATCAGGGGCGGACGCGCACCAGCACCACGTATGGAGCTCGGATTATTTTCAAGTACGAAGCAGGCGGAAAGGTTCGCTACTCGAATACAAGGCGCTTCGGCGAGTTGGCCGGTTCAGACGAGGAATGGGCGAACGCGATCGCGGACAAGTATCCGTACGGCGTGAAGCTGCCCGTCTACTACCACCCCGCCGACCCGAACCTCGCGATTCTCGAACCGGGCATAACCTCAGAGGCATACTGGATCCCGGGCGCGGGACTTGCGTTCTTTCTGTTTGGACTCGCGGCTGCGCTGATCATCGTTCCCGAGATGCGGAAGTTCTGATAACGGTGTATCGCTTGGTCTCCCGGATGCGTCCACCAGCCTGGATATAATCAACAAATTCATGTCTACCAGCCGCAGAAACGTGATAAAGTCCATTGCGACGGCTGCAGCGGCCGCTCCGCTTGCGGCCCAGCATGTTCACGACGCGCCCGGCGAGCTTCTTCAGATCGCCGCTGCGCAAGCTCCTTATAAGCCGCTCTTTTTCACTGAGGCAGAACTGGAGACGGTCCGCTTGTTGGTGGACCATATCATTCCGCGCACCGATACGCCAGGGGCTGCCGATGCCGGCGTGCATCGCCTCATCGATACCGATGCGTCGCGACGCACTGGGATGCAGAAGCCCTGGCGCGATACGCTGGCATGGTTCGATTCGGAAGCGCAGCGAACGACGGGAAAGACCTTCGCCGCAGCCTCCCAGGACCAGCAAATCGCTCTCTTAACGGCGGCGAGCGCCTCCTCGACGGCTCCCGGCTCGCGATTCTTCACAATCGTGAAGACGGCGGCGGTTGATTATTACTACGGCACACGGCAAGGACTCCAGACGGAGCTCGGCTGGAACGCGAACACCTTTCTGCCCGACTTCAAGGGCTGCACCCACAAGGAACACCAGGGCTGATTTGATGCAGGTACAACGAAGCAATCCCGTGCACGACGTGGTCGTGATTGGCAGTGGCGCGGCCGGCGGCATGCCCGCATGGAACCTGACGCGGAAGGGCATAAATGTTCTGGTGCTCGATGCCGGGTCGAAGTTCGATAAGGCGAGCTTCTGGTCACATGTGAAGCCGTGGGAATGGCGGGATCGACTGGAGGCGGGCAAGCAGCCGCCACAGTTCTACCTGGATACCAAGGAACAGCCCTACGTCGCTGACCCAAACCCGTTCGACTTGGTTCGAGTATGGGGTCGCGGCGGCAAGACGAACGTATGGGGGCGCGTGTCCCTGCGCTACTCGGACGTGGACTTTGCAGGTCCGGAGCGCGATGGCTGGGAGATTCCGTGGCCGATTCGTTACAAAGATGTCGCGCCCTACTAC
>DASQDN010000310.1:0-12729 GCA_035634155.1 Bryobacteraceae bacterium
CGCCGTCCATGGCATCGCGCGCGTTCAGCACCAGGTTGAGGAACACTTGCTGTAGCTTGCCCGCATTACCCTTCACGGTCAACGGCTCGCGCTGCAGTTCGAACGCGGTATGCACACCGGCCTTGTCCAGTTGGTGGCGAACCAGCGAGATCGTCTCGTCAAGCACCCGGTTCAGGTCCACGTCCCCGAACTCCGCCGGCGAGGTGCGTGAAAAGTTTAGCAGCGAATTGACGATCTCGCTTGCGCGGAAGGTTGACTTGGCGATCTTGTCCAGCAGTTTCGTCTTGTGATCGTCCCCGTTCACCTGCTTGGCCAGCATCTGCGCATACGTCGAAATCACGGCGAGCGGCGTATTCACCTCGTGCGCAACACCAGCTGCGAGCAGTCCGATCGAGCTAAGCTTGTCGGCCTGCACCAGACGGCGCTCGAGCTCGGAGCGATCGGTGATGTCATCGAAGATGATGAGCCGACCGATCTCCTGCATCTCTTTCGAGACCAGCGGCGCGATAGCGATGTTCAGAGTTGCCTCGCGCAGCGCCGGCGCATGAGAGTGACCGTTCCCGTTGCCGTTCGTATGGCTGTTGCCGCCATTCTCTGCGGCACTAGCTACCGCATATGCCGCAACCGACGGCAGCGGCTTGTACGCCACCTTGTAGATATTATGGATGCCGGTCTGCCCCTTCACCTCATCGAACGCGTCCGCGATCTCCGCCGGGAATAGCTGCCGCAAAGAACGACCCACGGCAATATGCCGCGGAATGCCCGTCAGCTTCTCAATCTGCGAGTTCCAGCTTTCCACGCGATCATGGAGATCCACAGCCATGATCCCGACATTGATCGATTCAACGATGTTCTCGCTGAATTCCTTCAGCCGCTCGTATTCATCCACCTTCTCTTGCAGCGAACGATACAACCGGCTGTTCTCAATCGCGATCGCGACATAGCCGGACAAAGTGACCAGCAGTTCCAGGTCGTCGCTGGACAGGAAATCGCCCTTGTCGGTGCGGCTAATCCCCAGGTACGCCATGGTACGGCCGCGCGCGGCACACGGGATGTAATACGTCAGGTCGAGGTCGGCGATCGAATGCCGCACCGTGGCGGGCATCTCCCGTGAAATCACGTCGATCGGAAGCCGCGTCCGCTCGAAGAAGTAGTAAGGCGTCTCAGGATCGGCCGCAAGGAAGCTGAGGTCCAGATAATCCGGGTGCGGATGCTCCGGCTTGCCGCTCCAACTGTGGAGGCGGAAGCGATCGTCCTCGCGCAGGAACACCGCGACATACCGAATGGACAGGGTACGGATGAGCCGCTCGCCCACCGAGTTCAGCATATGATCGAGGTCGGTTTCCGAACTCAGCTCACGCGCGAACTCGACGAGCGTCCGCCTGTAATCGTAACGGTCTTTGTAGAAGATGTAGCGATCGAACTGCTCCTGAATCCAGTTGCGGATCGGCTGAAAGACAAACGTCGAAACCAGAATCAGGGCAACAATCGCGCTGGGACTGAGATCGTCCACCCGTCCGATGGTGAAGAACAGTCCATAGAACACGCCCAGGACCGCCACCGTAGAAAGGGTGTAGACATACCCCTGCTGGAAGATGACATCCACATCCATCAGGCGATAGCGAATGATTGCGTACGCCCAAGTGAGCGGAATCAGCGGCAGGAACAACACCGACCACTTCATATACGGGGCCGGCGGGTACCCGAGCACGTAGGGAAGCACGTAAACCGCGGTGAACGGCACAATCCCGAGCACCGCGCCGTTACGCAGCCACTTCATCTGCTGCCGCAGGATCGTGTCTTCCGTCCGCATGTACTCCAGGTTCAGCACCACAGCGCCGAGCAGGTACATGAAACTCAGATAGCCGAAAAGCACCCGATCCAAGACCCAACGCAGCTCGATCGGACTCATGTCCACGCGCAAATTCCCTGCGGCAATCCCCACCGTGACCGCGAGCAGGCATAAACCCGGCAGGTAAACCAGCGGAAGCCGCCCGCGCCGCTTCAGCCACCCGCGAGCGTCCGGGAACGTGAGGCAAAAGTGCAGGAAAATCGTAGGCGCGAAAATTCCCGCCGCCACGTTCCCCCAGTAAATCACCTTATCGAACGTGTTGAGCTTGCCCGTGTAGTGGAATGTCGAAAAAACAAAGCTGACCAGGCAAAGAACCAGAAAGTGTAGCGATTTCGGCGCGTTGCCGCGGCGAAAATACACAAACAGGCCGATGCCCAGATACGCCAGTCCGATCAGGTACTGATAATAAAGACTGTAATCTTGTTCACGTTCACCGACGATGATCGTCGGAGTGAACTCTATGCCGCGCCGCTCCACGACGTACTTCGCGGGAAGGTACGGCTTCACCGAAAACAGCACTTCGATCACGTCAGTCGCCTGCTGAATCGCGACGCCCTGGATTTTTCGAACGCGATCGCCGGGCTTGATCCCCTGCTTGTCACCAGGCCCGTTGGGTTCGACAATCATTGCCTCCACAACGCTCGTGCCGTTCGGAGCCTTGCGATCCACCCAGGTGACGCCGTCTTCCGGGAGGACGTACCGCTTCTGGGGATGGAAGTTTTGCTGGAAGTTGATGAAGGCGGACACGGCCGCAGCTACCGTCAGAACGACGAGCAGCGCGTTCGCGAATTGGGCTTTCAGTTCCCGCACGGTTCGGACACGCCCCGGTGCCTACACTTCGACTACAGTGGCCATAGCAAGTATGGCGCCAGTCCGAAGGTACTCGACAAGACGCCGCATTGCACCAGAAATCAGTGACATAGACGTGTGCAGGGAGTTTCCGATTCGGTTTTTGGGAGAAATACACTACACATTCGTGTAGAGCGTCCAAATCCGTAGCTCCGGCATCCCATCAGACGGAATCTTTTAGCACCTGCGCAATAGGCCGAAGTTGGGTCCTGGCGTTCTCGGAAAGCCGGCTTATAAACGGCGGCGCCGGGCCGGTCGAGGCGATGCCCGCCAACTCCGTCGCCTCGTGAAGCACTCGCGCCGGTCCCCACGCGTCCCGCAAATCTTCCAGCGGCAGAAACCACTCCCGAAATCGCCGCGCGGCGGCATAGTCGTGCTCGACGCACGTACGGAAAACGCCCAAGCTCGTCGCTGGAGCAATACACCCGGAACCAGTGGTAAACCCTGGTAACCCCCAGTCACGCATGTGGACAACGGCCGGCCGCTCGCCAATCCCGCTGATCACCCGCGCCCGATCCACCCGCTCCAGCAGCGCCTGAAGATACGGGTCGACCGCCGGATCCCGACGAACGACGGCGTACTTAATGGCGACGCACACTCCGTCGCCAACCAGCCGAGCCACGGCGTCGAGTCCCGCCTCACGGTCGGAGCCAAAATTGGCTTCGTTTTTGAGATACACCACCAGGGGCGTACCCGATCGGTCGGCGAACTCCCGCAAGCCCGTTTCCAACCCGATCGCGTCGAGCGGGTCGCCCGAGGGCAACGCCATGACACATGGGAACTTGTAGCGACGCAGAATTGCGGCCTGATCGAGCAATCGGCCAAACGAGGACCCCGCGCTCGGGATCATCCACAGCGAGTCGTCCGCCCCCGACAGCCAATCGAGCAACTCCTCGTACTCCGCCAGCGACACGTGATAGAGGAACGCGTTCCCGCCGTAGAGGAAGCGGTCCATCCCGCCGGACCTCATGTGCCGCAGGATGCGGTCGTTTTCACTCCAGTGGATGGAACGGGTTGCGTCGTGGCGGCGCGCCAGCGGCGGCACCGGGAAAACGGCTCGCAGATCGCTCGGGGCGATGGCTTCGGTTCGCATTTCGGCCTACCAACAGTATGTGCCCTATAATCCGGGGAGAGTGCTGAAAGCCGCCGACGTCATCCGCCTGCTGGAGCGATTTCACCCAGGACGCGACGGGGAAGCGCTGAAGAGCCGCGACCTGACGCTCGCCCTGCTCGCCTGGTCGCCCAATCCGTTCTCCCGGAAGATCTACACGCCCGGCCATGTCACGTGCACGGGGGTGGTGCTCAGCCCGAAGCGCAAACGCGTGCTCGTCGTGCACCACAATCGACTGGATCGATGGCTACTGCCCGGCGGCCATTGCGAGCGCTCGGACCCAAGCATCGCCAGCGTCGCTCAACGCGAAGTGATTGAGGAAACAGGGGCAATCCTGACCGATCGTGACGCGCCCCTGGTCGGCGTGGATGTGCATCCCATCCCGGCGAACCACAAGGAGCCGATGCACCTGCACCACGACCTGATCTTCGCCTTCCACGCCAAATCCACCAAGACCGAGTGCTCACTCGAATCCCGAGCCGTCACCTGGTGCGACCGGACCGAATACGACGCCTACGACTTGCCCGGACCCATCCGCAAAGCCGTCGAGCGAGCACTCGATCACATCCGCTAAACCTTCAGGCCAACCGAGCGCATCAGTTCCAGCGCGTTGCTCTTCTCCACGACGCCCGGCCGCATCTTGTAATCGAACGAAATCCGCCCGTCCTCCACGTGATCTTCGAAATGAACATTGGTGGCATGAGGCGCAAGCTTGCCGGCGATGTCGGCAAGAGCCAGATCGTGCGTGGTGACCAGTCCCACCGCGCCGCTCTCCACCAGCGTCCGGACAATCGCCTCCGCCCCAATCCGCCGATCGTGCGAATTGGTGCCACTCAGGAGTTCGTCAAGCAGGAACAGTAGCGGCACGGGAGCCGACGCCATATCCATAATCTGGCGGATGCGAGTGATCTCGGCGTAGAAGCGGGACTTTCCGTCCTGAATCGAGTCCTGCACACGCATCGATGCCCCGACGCTAAGTGGCGACACCCGCAGGCTCCCGGCCCGGACCGGCATTCCGGCCCAAGCCAGCGCCACATTCAAACCGACCGATCGCAGCATGGTGCTTTTGCCGGACATGTTCGATCCGCTGACCACAAACAAGCGCATGTCCTCCATCAGCCGAAGGTCATTCCGAACACCTCCAGGGAGCAGCGGGTGCGCGACGCCGTGCGCTTCAAACAGCGGGCCGGCCTCCACCAGTTCCGGCCACGGATCCTCAGGATGCTCAGCCGCATATCCGGCAATCGAGCTGAGCGCTTCGATCTCGCCAACGGCATCGATCCACTCACCGATGTGGCGACCCGAACGTAAGCGCCAACGCTCCACCGCAAACCCGAGATGCGCGTGCCACAACAGCACGAGAGCAATCGGAGCAAACGCCTGATTGCGACCCCAATCGTGATACTCGACAATGCGGCGGAGCTTGGCAATCTGCTTCGAAGCTGCCACCCCATCCGTAGCCAGCCGGCTGCGCAGCCGCGCCAACATGGGTGATCGAAACTGCTCGCGTTCGAAGCGATCGAGCACGTCGGCCAGCAGGCGGAGGTCGCTGGCGGGCAGTTCCACGCCGGTGAAGATCTGGCCCAACACCGGTCCGAGTTTCATCAGCAGCGCAATCTCCAGCAGGAGGCAGAGCAGGTACGGGCTGAAGGGGATCAACTGCACGAAATAGCCGCCCAGCAGCAAGGGCGTCGCGATACTTAGAATCCAAGTCGCCAAACGCCAAAACCCGGCAACCGGCACGGCCGGCGCCGAACCCCACCGGCGCAGCGCATCGGCATGAAGACCCGAACGCACGTCTTCGCCAAGCAGAGCCAGATCCTCCCGCAGATCCAGCATCGGCCGCAGCTCATCCACAGCCGATTGCCGCTCGCGAATCTCACCCGGCGGGGCCGGACTCATCAGCCACCGCGCGAGCGCGCCTTCTCCCGCGGCCGTTCGCGCGCCACAAACCAGTTGAAACACCGAGCCCTGTCCGAAAATGTCGAGGTCGCCCGCGTAAGGATGCTCGGGATGAAGAAAGCGTAGCCACGTCTCGCCCGTGCCTGACCAAGTGCCATCTAATCGCGCCAGTCCGCGCAAGTAGAACGCAATCGCGCGAGCCGCCAAAGCGGCCTTCCGGACAATACGTTCATGGCTGACCAGCAGAGCGACGAAAGCCGCAACCGGAATTGGCAGCAGCCAGTAATTCCACCAGGTCAGGAACGCCCCGGCCACCACCACCCCGAGGCGCCAGATCCCAAGCGCCTGCGATCGTTTGTCCAACGCGGCGGCCGAAGCGCGTCGTTCCCGCAGTCTTTGCTCGTATACTGGCTGCAAATTTCAGTGTACGCGCGGGGGACCAACTCGCAATCGTCTCGTCCAACCCGGCATGAATCGCTCAATCTTATTCGCCCTAGCCCTCGCGGCGCCCTTGGCTGCGCAAACTCCGTGTGAGGACAACCAGAACCGCAACCGTGATCGCAGCCATTGCGAAATGCGCGAATACACGCTCGCTAACGCAGGTCGTATGGTTGTCGATTCCCACACCAATGGCGGCATTCGCGTCGTCGGCTCGGATCGCACCAACGTTCTGATACGAGCAAAGGTGCAGACCAATGCGCCCAGCGCCGAAGAGGCCAAGGCGCTCGCGGCCATGGTTCGCGTCGAGGCGATTCCGGGAAGCGTGCGCGCCAATGGGCCCACCATGCTGAACGATCGCGGCTGGGCCGTGAGCTACGAAGTGCTGGTTCCGAGGCGAACCGCTTTGGAGCTGAAAGCGCATAACGGCGGCATAAACATCTCAGACGTGGATGGCGACATTCAATTCGAGACCCAGAACGGCGGCGTGAATCTCGAACGGCTTGCCGGCGATGTGAAGGGACGAACCGTGAACGGCGGGGTCAAGGTAGAACTTGCGGGGAACACCTGGCGCGGCAATCAACTCGACGTTGCCACGACGAATGGCGGCATCAATATCACTGTCCCGGAAACCTACTCGGCGCGGCTGGAGACCTCCACGGTGAATGGCAATTTCAGCTCCGATGTTCCCGGCGTGCAGGTGGCGAAGGATCGCCGGGATCGCAATGTGTCGGTGACGCTCGGCTCCGGTGGGCCTTTGCTGCGGCTGGTGACCACCAACGGCGGCATACGTTTAAACAAGTCCTAAACTTTCAAGATCATACGCCGGCGGCGGTATAATCGAAGTTCGCACCCGCCTAGCTTACGGATGAGAACTATCTACCGCCGCTGGATGGAGGATTGGGAAAACCGCCTCTGCTTCCGTACCAACAATCGTGTGGTTCGTCCCTTCGAGTGGGGCGTGGATTTTGCCGGTCACTGGCCCGTTACCCGCACACTCACCCGAAATGGCCACGATGCCGAGGCCTGGCTGCGCGCGCTGAACCAAAAAGCCATCGCCGATAGCGATGAGTTCTTCGGCTATGAACCTCCCACAGATTTCAAACTCGAAGGGGACATGCTGCGCTTCACATCCGCGGCGCCGACTCCCTTCCCTGAAAACAACATCGTCCACGCGCAATGGCACCCGGCCAAGAAGCCGACCGGTCGAGCAGTGGTCGTCCTTCCGCATTGGAACTCCAGCTTCCAACAACATGGAGCGCTTTGCCGCGCCTTAGCGAAGTTCGGGATCTCGGCCCTGCGGCTTAGCCTGCCTTATCACGACTTCCGCATGCCTCCTGAGTTGAGCCGCGCCGATTACGCGGTTTCTTCGAACGTAGGCCGCACGCTCGACGCCACGCGCCAAGCCGTCGTGGACGCGCGCTCCTGCGTCGATTGGCTGCAGCAGGAAGGGTATTCTCGCATTGGGATTCTCGGCACCAGTCTGGGCTCCTGCTACGCCTTTCTGGCGAGCGCGCACGATGAACGCTTGAAGACCAATGTCTTCAACCACTGCTCGTCTTACTTTGCCGATGTGGGGTGGACCGGTCTATCCACCCAACACATCCGTCAAGGCATCGAAGAGCACATCACCCTGGAGCGGCTCCGCGATGTTTGGAGTGCGATCAGTCCGGTGAACTACATGGACGCATACGCGCGGTGGCCGAAGAAATCGAAGTTCATCTACGCCAGCTACGACACCACGTTTCTGCCGGAATACTCGCGCGACGTCATCGAGCGGATTCAAAAGCGCGGGATATCCAATGAGGTGGTGGTGCTGCCGTGCGGTCACTACACGCTGGGCGAGGCGCCATACAAGTTCCTCGACGGATACCACATCGTTTCTTTCTTCGTGACGAAGCTGTAGCGAACGGGATTAGAACATCGCGGGAGAAACCGGCCGCATGAAGCCGAGGTACGACAGGAAGCGCCCGATCACCGTGTCTTTGTCGGTGAGTTGCACGTAGCGGAGCGAAGCCACTTCGCCGTTGTCGGCAAAGAATCCGACGCCGCCGGTGCGAAGGCTTTCATCGGACCAGGTCTCCACCATCTGGCCATTCACCGCTGTACTGAAATCCGCGCCCTTCACAGTCATCTGCACTTTGTACAGCGTGTCACGACGGAGGGTCATGTTCAGGGGCGTTGAAGAGTGGTTGCGTTGGATGCCGTTCACCATCGCATACCGAACCAGGTTGGCCGTGGGCAGCGGTCCCGGTTTGGTGATGACGATTTTGTTGGCGTAGTAATTGCGGCTGTCCTTCGCCCGATACGCCCATCCGAGGCCCTTCTGCTCAATCTCGCTCACGAATTCAAGACTGTAATCCGCAAGCGTCAGTGAACCCTTCCACAGACGCAGTTTGGCGGGACGGGCAAAGCCATCCTTGAACGTCCAGTCGCGGCCGCTCGAGCCGCTGGGAGCCCACGATCCAAGACCGCTCTTGAAGTCGTCCTGCAACTTGACCGTCGCGTAAGAGCGGATCGTGCTCCGGAAGGAATCAACAGGTCCTCGGCCCTCGGCGCGCGGGACTTGCCGGCCACTACCTTCCGGCATACCCAACGTTGCGACGAAGACGCCGACCACTAGAAGAAGTCCGAAGGCGGCGGTCGAGGTAAGGCTGGACTGAGACTGCGGCCGCTTGGAAGCAATTCCATGGATCGGCTTAACGAACACCGTCGACTCCTCGTCGTAATCCGCGAAGATATCGTAGTCGCGGCTGTCGCGAAGAGCGCGAGCCGATTGCGCCCGCGCCGCCACGCGGTGCGGCTGACTACAATACTCGCTATCCGTGAGTCGTCGAAGCAATCCGATCTTCCTTTGACAGTACAGACAAAGCATGCCTGACCTAGCGGATCAATTCTACCAACAAGTTACACGGCTGCATAGTCCTGTAAGCAATAGACCCTAGGGATGTTAGGGCTAAGAGATCGCCTGCTAGGCCCCATGATCTAGAACTAGTACTCGTAATTTGGAGCACTTGATCTAGTACCTTTCCGCTCGAACGTGAACTACCGTCCATCCCCCTGCAGGAAACGGATGTAACGCTCCGCAGAACGCGCCAAAACCTCCTCACCGTTACTCATTACCTGCATCGGATGAAAGGCTCCGTAAATCCGATCGAATCTGTACGACGCCACACAGTCGACCATCCGTCTCACCTCCGCCGCGCTTAATGGAATCAGATTTGGGTAGCTGTACATGAAGCTGACCCAGCGGCGATCCGGCACTACCTGGATGATATCGCCGGAGAAGAGCGCGCCGGCTCCTGAAGCCGCGGCGGGATGGTGCAACACAGTTCCGCCTGGAAAGTGGCCTCCGGCGCGGACCAACTTCATCCCGCCCCCGAGGGCATGCGTCTCGCCTTCCCAGAATCGGATGCGAGAATCAGGGCGCATCACCCATTGCCGGTCTTCCGCATGGAGATACACCGGAACGTCGAACGCGTCCATCCACTCGACCATGGCTGAATAGTAATGAGGATGCGAGATCGCAATGGCGGCCAGACCGCCGCGGTTTCGAATCTCCTGAACCGTGGCCTCGTCGAGGAGTGTCACGCAATCCCAAAGCAGATTTCCACCAGGCGCCTCCATCAGAAAAGCGCGCTGTCCGATCGCGAACGACGGCTTGGTAAGAATCGCTGTCACCCCGTCCTCCATGGGGAAGAAGACGTTGCGATGATCGCGGCGCACCTCTTCAAGCGTGGTCCACTTTTGCCCGTCGAGACCGACATATTGGCGCTCGTCTTCACAAATCGGGCATCGATCCGGCGAGGTTTCTGAAGGTGGATACTGAGTGCCGCACGTAACGCAAATGGGTGCTGCTGGCGTGTCTGGATTCATTCGGAGTCAGTGTATCAGTGTGATATTCTTGAAGGTTTTCCTGCATAAAAAACTACCAGATGAGAATTCGAGTTCTCTACCATGACCACTGCTTCGATGGAGCCGCGTCGGCTGCATTTTTCAGCCGCTTCCTCGAAGACAGGTTTTATCCAGGCGCGGAGTTCCTGTTCACCGGAATGGCGCACAAGCCGTCTCAGATCTTCGAGGATGAGCTTTTTGACGGCGACGAGAACGCGATCGTGGATTTCAAGTACGCGACCAATCCGCGCCTGACCTGGTGGTTCGACCATCACCAAAGCGCCTTCTTGTCTGTCGAGGACGCCGAGCATTATCAGCGCACTAAAACCGAGAAGAAGCTATACGACCCGAGTTTCCGGTCGTGCACGCGTTTTATCTGCACCACGGCACGCAATCGCTGGAGCTACGATGCAGCCGATCTGAGCGACCTGGTTCACTGGGCTGAGATCATTGACGGAGCGCTTTACACCAACGCCAAGGAAGCGGTGGACCTGGGCGCCGCGGCCATGCAGCTTACGCTGGTGATTGAAGGCTCCAAGGGCTCGGGGATGGTGCAGAACATCATCCGCTGGATGCGCACAATGCCGCTGGGTGAAATCATGAAGCGGCCCGAGGTGCAGGAGCTATACGTGCCTTTGTACGAGCGGCACCTCCGGTCGATCGACATCATTCGCGAGCGATCGACACACCAAAGCGGAGTGATTTTCTTCGACCTGGTATCGACGGGCCTGGAAAGCTATAACAAGTTCATCCCTTATCACCTGCATCCGGAGTCGCTATACACGGTTTCGGTGAGCACTTCGCCGTTCCGCACGAAGATATCGGTGGGATCGAACCCATGGGCCAAGGCGCCGCTGAAGCACAACTTGGCCACCATATGCGAGCGTTATGGGGGCGGTGGCCATGCAAAGGTGGGTGCGATCAGCTTTGAAACCGGCGCGGTGGAGAAGGCCCGCACAGCGGCGGCCGAGATCGCTGAGGAACTGAAATCGTGAAGGTGGGCGTCGGCGCCATGGTCGGCGCGTTGCTTTTGCTACTCTGCGGATGCAACGGCGGCGGCTCTGCATCCGAAGCCCCCTCCGGGGCGGCCGGTTACGGCTCCTTCCGCAAGTTCGCTGACGCCTATTTCAA
This sequence comes from Bryobacteraceae bacterium, assembly GCA_035634155.1. Taxonomy (GTDB): domain Bacteria; phylum Acidobacteriota; class Terriglobia; order Bryobacterales; family Bryobacteraceae; genus DASQDN01. The sequence continues at coordinate 11,178 of DASQDN010000310.1, forward strand.
GGCTTACTACGCGTTTTACCCTTCAGACGCAACTGCCGCCGGCATTCACGACTACGACACTAAGCTCGAAGACTTCAGCGCGAATCGCATGCGCAACCGCTCGTCCGAGTTGCGCGGGCAGCTGCTGATGCTGGAGGAAATTCGCAAACAGAAACTGGCGCCGGAGGACGCGATTGACGCCGCGATCCTCGACGGCAACATCCGAGCCGAACTCCTCGACATCGACACTATCCGTTGGTGGCGCAAGAACGCCATCCGCTACGTTTCCACACCCGGGCAAGCCGCGGACCTGCTGATGAAACGCAACTTTGGTCCGCCGCAGGAGCGCCTCCGATTGTTGATCGGGCGGCTGGAAGGCGTGGACGGGCTGCTTGCCGCGATGCGAGACAACGTCACGGATGCTCCGCGGGAGTTCACTCAACTCGCTCATCGGATCTGTACCGGATCCGTCGGTTTCTTCCGCAACGAGGTCGCGGCCTGGGCTCGCGAGGCTGCCGGCAGCGACGAACTTCTGTTTGGCCGATTTCAGGCAGCGAATCGGAAAGCTGCCATGGCCTTTGAAATAAGCACGATCTTCCTCGCGGATCAATTGCCGCTCTCCAATGGCTCGTTCGCCATCGGCGCGTCTTCTTTCGCCAAAAAGCTCGAGTACGAAGAAATGATCGACACGCCGCTGGACAAGCTGCTCGCCATCGGCGAGGCCCAACTTGAAAAGGACTACAAGGATTTCCTCGCCACGGCGCAACGCATTCAACCCGGCGCTCCGGCCGCTCAAACCATGAGCCGCCTTTCCGATGAGCATCCGTCCGAGTCCGAGTTGGTTCCATTCGCCAAGGCCACTCTGGAGAGTATCCGAAAGTTCGTCGTGGAAAAGAAGATCATTGCGATTCCTTCCGATGTGAGGCCGACGATTCTCGAAACACCGCCGTACGCAAGGTCAGGAACGTTCGCCTCAATGGACACGCCGGGGGCATTCGAATTCCAAGCCAAGGAAGCGTTCTACTATGTAACGCCGCCGGAGAAGACGTGGACGCCCGCTCACAAACAGGAGCATCTGAGGCTTTTCAACAAGCCTGTGATGGACATCATCACCATTCACGAGGCGTTCCCTGGACACTATACGCAGTTCCTGTATGCGAAGGAGTTCCCGACGCACACGCGGAAACTCACTTCCACAAAGAGCAACGCCGAAGGCTGGGCCCATTACACCGAGCAGATGATGCTGGAGGAGGGCTTCGGCGCGGGCGACCCGAAGATCAAGCTGGCGCAGCTATCTGAGGCGTTGTTGCGCGACTGCCGCTTTGTTGCAGGCATTCGCATGCACACTCGCAATGAAACCGTGGAACAGGCGGCGAGGCTGTTTGTCGACCGCGGTTTTCAAGAGCCGGCGAACGCGTACGAAGAGGCGCGGCGGGGAGCATACGATCCGACGTATCTCTACTACACCGCCGGCAAGCTGCAACTCTACAAGCTACGTGACGATTACAAGCGCGAGCGGGGCGCGGCCTACACTCTGGAAAAGTTCCACTCCGATTTCATCCGTCAAGGATCG